>CAKSEF010000010.1 GCA_934446465.1 uncultured Oscillospiraceae bacterium | reverse complement strand
AAATCGGAGGACGGTACGGCAGTGACATTTACCGTTCCGCCGATTGCTTCCTTTATGTACTTCCATACAGCCCAGCCTTCTTCATAAGGCCAGCTTGCGTGGCTTGCGATTGTTACGTTAAGCACCGCGTCGTCGGGAATCTGTTTCCCCTCGGGGATTTCTTCTCCGCCTGCGGTCTTTTTGATGTCTCCGCCCTTGCAGGCAGCAAAGGAAAGGAGCATGACCGCCGCAAGTGCAAGTGCCAAAAGTTTCTTCAAAGCATATTCCTCCTAATTCTCGAATATTTTAATTGTGGCAAATCGGGTTGCCGCTAAATATTCATTTTTTCGCTTATGTCAGCACAAAACCGTTTCTTCGTCGGAGTTTTCGGTCTCTCCGCCTTCAATCGGGTTTTCTTCTGCTTTCTCTTCCCCCTCGGCAGGGTCGTCTCCTGCGGGAGGATTGGGATTTTCGGGTTCATCAATCGGCTCCTCGGGCTTCTCGGGTTCTTCGGAACCTCCGCCCGTCGGAACTCTTCCGAGGTTCTGCTGCGTATCATCGGTGAAATACACAATCAGCTCGCCTGCGGAGTTAAATTCCATATGGTGTATGCCTCTGCCTGCCGGGCCCTGAGGACCTGCTTCGCCCTGTTTTCCTCTTACGCCCTGCGCACCCGTGGCACCTTTCGCGCCGGCGGCACCCGTATCGCCCTTAATGTTGCCTATTTCCTTCTGTTTGCCGTTGGTGTAGGTAACTAAGAACTTACCATTTTTGCTGACCTCAAGATTTCTGATTCCGAGCCCTAAGTTGACCTGCTCTCCGTTCGACAGCGTGAGTATCAGCGTGTCGTTGGAGTCAATGGATACGGCTTCAATCTGCCACGTCCTGATGTTATCGATTGAAACTGTCTTTTCGGCGTCGTCCCAGTCGACCTGATAGCCGAGCGCTTCGCTGATTACCGCAAGCGGTACGAACGTCTGGCCGTCTATCAGGAGAACCGAGCAATCAAGCTTCTTTGCGATATCGTTTACATAAATGACATTCTGGTCTATCGTCATTTTTGCCTTAGTATCGTCCTTGGTCGTCGTGATTGTCTTTGTCTCGCCGTCCCACTCTACCTTTGCGCCGAGCTGTTCAAACACTTCGCGCATCGGAACGAGCACTTTTCCGTTCATCACGTTTAGCTTCGAGCGAATCTGCATTTCTTTTTTGTCAAAGAATAAGCGGATTGATTCCGACGCAGACGCGCTCGGCACAAACGTTGATAACATCAGCACCCCTAAAAGCATTGCGGCAAGTCTCTGTTTTCCTTTTCTGTGTCTCTCCCTTTTTTCCATGTTCTCTCCTCCTTTTTAAGAATAAAAAAAGTGCGCCAACCGGAGTCGGCGCACCGAAAAACGCAAACTCCGATTGTCGCTAAACATAACTTAAATAGGGAGAACTGTGGATGTGTCCAAAATCTTCACACTACTTAACGGAATCTGCGCTTTTACCAAATTCAGTTATAGTGTTAGCAATTTTGGGCACAATTATACCGTAAAAAACAGTCCCACCCTAAATCATTATTAAGTTATGTTTAGCATAACCAATAATAATTCATAAAATTGTAATTGTCAAGGCAGACAACACTTTTCATCGTTTTGGATAAATTTTATCCGACGCACTCTAATGATTGACGCAAGTTTTTTGTATACAATGCACAACTCTTACTATTTTCAGCCAAATTCACTGCGGGAGCGGGAGCAGAACGGGTATGTATTTTGCCGTGCGGAGGTCTGAAAGAAAAATTTTCAAAAAAGGTGTTGACAAACGAAAAAAACGGAGTATAATATTCAGCATAAAGGCAATGGCGTCTTGGAGATACGGTCTCCTTGGCGTCTTTTTTGTTTATTACATTATATGCACAAAACGGGGCAATGACGTCTTATTTTTCAGAAGATGCTTGTCCCGTTTTATTTTTCGGTAAGGAGTTGTTAATCATGAAAACAGTACCCGAATATTTCGGAAGCCTCGTATTTGACGACCGCGTAATGAAGGCAAGGCTCTCCTCGGACATTTACCGTTCGCTCAAGAAAACGATTGACGAGGGCGCAAAGCTCGGAAGCGATGTCGCCGAGGCGGTAGCCACGGTTATGAAGGATTGGGCGGTCGAGAACGGCGCGACGCACTTCACGCACTGGTTCCAGCCGCTCACGGGAATAACTGCGGAGAAGCACGACAGCTTCATCGCTCCCGCTCCCGACGGGCGCGTCATCATGGAATTTTCGGGGAAGGAGCTTATAAAGGGCGAGCCGGACGCATCGTCCTTCCCGTCAGGCGGACTGCGTGCGACATTTGAAGCGCGCGGATACACCGCATGGGACCCGACGTCATATGCTTTCATCAAGGGAAAAACGCTCTGCATTCCGACTGCGTTCTGTTCATTCGGCGGAGAGGCACTCGACAAAAAAACACCGCTTCTGCGTTCAATGGAGGCGCTCAACCGTCAGGCGATACGCGTGCTGAAGCTCTTCGGAAACACTGACGCAAAGTGCGTGAAGACATTCGTCGGCCCCGAACAGGAATATTTTCTCGTCGACAAGGAGATGTACGAACAGCGCAAGGATTTGATGTTTACGGGGCGCACGCTTTTCGGCGCAAAACCGCCGAAAGGACAGGAGATGGACGACCACTACTTCGGAGTAATCAAGCCGAGGGTCGCGGCATACATGGAGGATTTAAACGAGGAACTTTGGAAGCTCGGAATCCTCGCAAAAACAGAGCACAACGAGGTTGCGCCCGCACAGCACGAGCTCGCGCCGATTTACACGACGACGAACATTGCGACCGACCACAACCAGCTTACAATGGAGATAATGCAGAAGGTGGCATCGCGCCACGGGCTTGTCTGCCTGCTTCACGAGAAGCCGTTTGCCGGCGTAAACGGAAGCGGTAAGCACAACAACTGGTCGATTGCGACGGACACGGGCGTAAACCTGCTCAAGCCCGGCGAAACGCCGTATGAGAACGCGCAGTTTCTGCTTTTCCTCTGCGCGGTAATTAAGGCGGTTGACGATTATCAGGATTTACTCCGTCTTGCCGTTGCAACCGCCGGAAACGACCACCGTCTCGGCGCAAACGAGGCGCCCCCCGCGGTCGTGTCGATATTCCTCGGCGATGAGCTGACGGCGGTGCTTGACGCTATCGAGAGCGACGCGCCTTACAGCTCTGCCGAAAAGAAAACAATGAAGCTCGGCGTTCATGTTCTTCCGCGCTTCACACGCGACACGACAGACCGCAACCGCACATCTCCCTTTGCATTCACGGGAAACAAATTCGAGTTCCGTATGCTCGGCTCGGCGAACAGCATTGCCTGCACGAACATTATGCTAAACTCGGCCGTTGCGGAATCGCTTCGGATATACGCCGACCGTCTTGAGGGCGCGGAGGACTTTGAAAGCGCGCTTCACGACATGATTAAAAAGACGATTCACGACCACAAGCGCATAATCTTCAACGGCAACGGATATGACGAATCGTGGATTCGCGAAGCGGTTGAAAAGCGCGGGCTTCTCAACCTCCGCACAACGCCCGACGCCATGCCCGCCATACTCGAAAAGAAAAACGTCGATATGCTCACGCTGCACAAGGTTTTCTCGGTTGCGGAGATTAAATCGCGCTACGAGATTTTACTCGACAACTATTGCAAGACGGTAAACATCGAAGCTCTTACAATGGTTGACATGGCGCGGAAGGAAATTCTTCCCGCGGTTGATACATACGCAGGCGACATAGCAAAGACCGTCGCCGCGAAGAAGGCTGCCGTGCCCGAGCTTTCGTGCAGGCACGAAAAGGACTTGCTCGCAAAGCTTTCCGCGCTTTCCGATGAGATAGACGAGGCAACAGGCGCGCTCGACGCGGAAATAATCAAATTCAAGACAATCACAGACGTAACGGAGGCTTCGCAGATGATACGCGACGTCATTCTCCAGAAGATGGCGGAGCTGCGCGTGGTATGCGACGAGGCGGAAACGGTTACAGCCGAAAAGTATTGGCCGTTCCCGACCTACGACAAGCTCCTGTTCGGCGTAAAATAAGTGCTGCGACAATTTGGGAGGATAAATCATGTGTTCAATTATCGGTTACTGCGGTTCGGGCGTTCCGTACGAGGTTTTTAAAAAGGGGTTTGATGCGACAGTTTCGCGCGGGCCCGACGACAGCAGAACAATAGATACGGGAGACGGGCTTCTCGGCTTCCACAGGCTTGCGATAATGGGGCTTACGCCCGAGGGTATGCAGCCGTTTGAGCTTGACGGGAGCTATGTTGTCTGCAACGGCGAAATATACGGTTATGAGAAGCTCAAGTCGGAGCTTTCAAAGAAATACACATTCAAGAGCGGTTCGGACTGCGAAATTCTGCTTCCGATGTACCGCGAGTACGGCGTTTCGATGTTTTCGATGCTTGACGCGGAATTTGCCCTCATAATCTATGACGGGACGACGGGCGAATATATAGCCGCGCGCGACCCGATAGGCATACGTCCGCTCTATTACGGCTATGCCGAAAACGGCGTTATCGTATTTGCGAGCGAGGCAAAAAACCTTGTCGGTTTGTGCAAAAAGATTATGCCGTTCCCGCCCGGGTACTACTATAAGGGCGGAGAGTTTGTCTGCTACAACGACATTGCAAAGCCGTCATGCGTCTGCCGCGATGATTTGGAGACGGTGTGCGGAAACATCCGCGAAAAGCTCATTGCCGGAATAGAGAAGCGTCTTGTCGCCGATGCAAAGGTCGGGTTTCTGCTTTCGGGAGGGCTTGACTCCTCCCTCGTCTGTGCCGTAGCGGCACGCAAAAGCAAAAAACCCATACGCACCTTTGCGATAGGCATGAAGACGGACGCCATTGACCTCAAATACGCAAAGCAGGTTGCGGATTACATAGGAAGCGACCACACCGAGGTAATAATGACAAAGGAAGAAGTTCTCTCGTCGCTTGAGGACGTGATACATCTTCTCGGCACATTTGACATAACAACAATCCGCGCAAGCATGGGAATGTATCTCCTGTGCAAATGGATTCACGAGAACACGGATATACGGGTTTTGCTTACGGGCGAGATTTCGGACGAGCTTTTCGGCTATAAATACACCGACTTCGCGCCGTCGGCGGAGGAGTTTCAGAAGGAGTCTGAAAAGCGCATTCGAGAGCTTCACATGTACGATGTTCTCCGCGCAGACCGCTGTATCTCCGTCAACTCGCTTGAGGCGCGCGTTCCGTTCGGAGACCTCGATTTTGTAAAATATGTAATGGCGGTTGACCCCGAAAAGAAGCTCAACACATACGGCAAGGGCAAATATCTCTTAAGGCACGCGTTTGAGGACGGGGATTATCTCCCGCACGACATACTCTTCCGCGAAAAGGCGGCGTTTTCCGATGCGGTGGGTCATTCCATGGTCGATTATCTGAAGGAATACGCAGAGTCGCTCTATACGGACGATAAGTTCTCGGAAAAGTGCAAAAAGTACACCCATGCACAGCCGTTCACAAAGGAATCGCTCCTCTACCGCGAAATTTTTGAGAAATATTATCCCGGGCAGTCGGAAATGATAGCGGATTTCTGGATGCCGAACAAGTCATGGGAAGGCTGTAATGTAAACGACCCGTCGGCGCGCGTTCTTTCAAACTACGGCGCAAGCGGAAAATAAAACAAAAGGCAGTGTGAAAATTTTCACACTGCCTTTTTTAATGTCTTTTATTTTATGGGTGAGGATTTTATCTTTGCAAATCTGCGGGGATATTTTTTCGGCGTTTCGCGTTCTTTCTTTATTATAAGCGCGGTATGCGTAATGCCCGTGTCGAACAGCGGATAATCTATCCTGTCCTCAAGGCGGCCGCCGAGCACGGATATTGCCCTCTGCGCCGATTCAAGCTCATCTTCTATATGGGTTGACTTCATGGCGATGAACACACCGCCGACCTTAACGTACGGCAGAGTTATCTCGCAAAGCACCGAAAGCTCGGCAACTGCGCGGGATACGGCGATATCAAAGCTTTCGCGGTATCCCTCCTCCTGCGCCTGTTCTTCGGCGCGGGCGTGGAGACATTCGACGTTTTCAAGCCCGAGCTTCTCACACACATCCGAAAGGAAGGTTATTCTTTTATTCAGGCTGTCAAGCAGGGTAAGCGTAATTGATTTCTCGCCGAGCTTCAGCGGGATACCGGGAAATCCCGCTCCGCATCCCACGTCGATTACGCGCTTATCCTTAAAATCACACATTGTCAGAAGCGCAAGCGAGTCGGCAAAATGGCGGATTGCGACCTCCTGCGGGTCAGTGATGGCGGTCAGGTTCATTACCTCGTTTGTGCGTCTCAGCATATCGCAGTATTCCTCAAACGGCTTGGTTTTCGCGTTTATATTGAGACGCGCAAGGATTTTTTCGAGCAGTTCTTTCACGTTATCCCTCCTATCCTTTAAGATACATCAGAAGTGCGGCTATATCGGCAGGACTTACGCCCGAAATTCGCGATGCCTGTCCGACACTTGACGGGCGGATTTTGGCGAGCTTCTGGCGTGCCTCGATTCTCAGTCCCGCAAGGCTCTCATAGTCCGTATCCTGCGGTATGAGCTTAGACTCAAGTCGCTTAAATTCCTCTATCTGCGTCATTTGCCTGCGGATATATCCGTCATACTTGAGCGAAATTTCCACCTGTTCGCAAACGTCCTTCGGGAGAGGAGTGCGTGTTTTGTCAAATCTTTCAAGGCTCTTATAGTCAAGCTGGGGACGGCGCACAAGGTCGGCAACCGTTGCGCCCGTTACGAGCGGGGACGTATTTCTCGATAAAAGAAATTCATTAACCTCCTCCGACGGCGGGATTACAGCCTTTTCCACTCTTTTAAGCTCTTTTTCGGACTCTTCCTTCTTTTTCAGCATTCTCCTGTATTTTTCTTCGGAAACAAGCCCTATTTCATAGCCCTTGCCCGTAAGCCTTATATCGGCGTTATCCTGGCGCAGATAAAGGCGGTATTCGGAGCGCGAGGTCATCATGCGGTAAGGCTCGTTTGTGCCTTTTGTTACAAGGTCGTCAACAAGCGTTCCTATATATCCCTCCGAGCGGTCAAGGACGAACGGTTTTCTGCCGAGCACCTTATGCGCGGCGTTTATTCCCGCTATAAGCCCCTGCGCCGCGGCCTCCTCATATCCGGAAGAACCGCAGAACTGCCCTGCGCCGAAAAGTCCCGATATGCTTTTTACCTCGAGCGTGGGCGAGAGCGTTTCGGGGTCGATGCAGTCGTATTCTATGGCATATGCAAAGCGCATTATCTCTGCGTTTTCAAGTCCCGCTATTGAATGAACTATTTTAATCTGCACGTCCTCGGGAAGCGATGATGAGAGCCCCTGTATATACATCTCGTCCGTTCCGAGTCCCATCGGTTCGATGAAGAGCTGATGCCGTTTCTTTTCGGCAAACCGCATTACCTTATCCTCGATAGACGGACAGTACCGCGGGCCAATACCCTTGATATTGCCAGAATACAGCGGTGAACGGTACATATTTTCGCGTATTATCTCATGCGTTTTCTCATTTGTATATGTAAGGTGGCAGACGGCGCGGTTTACAATCGGCTTGTCCGTATCAAACGAGAACGGATATATGTCCTCATCTCCCGGCTGCGGTTCCATTTTTGAAAAATCAAGCGAGCGGGCATTTACGCGCGGAGGCGTTCCCGTCTTAAACCTGCGCAGTGAGAGCCCGAGAGAGAGAAGCGACTGCGTAAGCTTCTCCGCGGCAAACATTCCGTCAGGCCCGCCGGAGCGCGAGCTGTCTCCCACCGTTGTCTTTCCGCCGAGGTATGTTCCCGTCGCGATTACTGCCGCGGAAACGATATACTTACCGCCTGTTGACGTCTTAACAAAGCTTACCCTTCCGTCCTCCGTGCCTATTTCGGTTATTTCAGCCTGCACGAGCGACAGATTTTCACATTCTTCAAGTGTTTTCTTCATCCGAGCCTGATAGGCGCGCCTGTCTGCCTGTGCGCGGAGCGAGTAGACCGCCGGCCCTTTTCCGCGGTTCAGCATACGATACTGTATGCAGGTATCGTCCGCGGCTCTGCCCATTTCACCGCCGAGTGCGTCTATCTCGCGCACAAGATGACCTTTTGCCGTTCCGCCTATTGCGGGGTTGCACGGCATATTCCCGACCGAATCGAGATTTACGGCGAAGCAGACCACGCGCGCGCCGAGTCTGGCGGACGCAAGCGCGGCCTCAATTCCCGCGTGGCCCGCACCGATTACCGCTATATCAAATTTTCCTGCAATGTATTCCATTATTTACCGTACTCCATGGCCCGAACAAATTTTGAGCGCGTTTCCGCGCGAAGCGAAAGCTTTTCGGACAACAGCTTTCCGTAATTTTTCAAATCCTCTTCCGTCCCTTTTTTGAGCTCAAGCTCTATTTCGGAAAACGGTTTATCTTTCCCGAAAAAGCCTTCGTCATACGAGAGCGCAAACGAGAATCCCATTCTCGGCGTTACATCGGACTCAAGCCTTGTAAACTTAATCTCGGACGTTATGAGAAGCTCTTGTCCCTTCAGAAATGCGCACGGCGCGCCGGCTTTTTCAAGCCCGTCCAAGCCCTGCGCCGTATTTTCGCCGGGGACGTTCCATTCACTGCGGACGCTGAGCGCGCCGTCGGCGCGTTTTCCGCATTTTGCCGTATAAACGCTTATGCCGTTCTCGGTTCTGACACGCAGTGCGAGTCCGTTTTTCCTTGCCAAACCGTCTGTCGTGTCGAGATAGCGCGTGTGCATCTCTATTCTTCTTATTTCGCCGCGAAACGGCAAAACAAGTTCGTTTCCGAACACGTCATCTGCGGATATATCCGCCGCGGGGACATATTTAAGCTCAGCTTCAATGCCCATTCTTAAACCTCCGCGATATGAAATACACCGCTTCGTGAACAATTATCGGGAGAAGCGCAATGACTGCGGAAACTACCGACGGCACAACATCGGGCGCGCTGTTCCCAAATGCGGAGTTCAGATACGGAACGTAGACGGCGCAGAGTATCAAAAGTATTCCGATAATGACCGAGAATACAGTCATTTTGCCCTTAAATGCCTTTTTTGTGAAAACGCTGTTTCCCTTTCCCGCGCCCATGGAGACCATGAATGAAAGCTGGCCTATTCCCAATGCGAGCAAAACGCAGGCGCGTGCCGCATTGTCATACCCCGTTACGGAGAGCATAATCCTGTAAAGGCACAATATGATGCCGCCGAAAACCGCGCCGAAAATCAGGAGCGTTTTCGGTTTGTACATATCGCCCCCCGCACATGACTTTTTATATCCGAATGCGAGCGGAGGGAGTAAATCCCCCGTGAGGTTCACAAGGAGCAGAGATGATGCGCAGACGGGATTTCCGAGCCCGAAAACCGATGCTATGAGAACGCACACAAGTTCGGAAATATTAGTTGCCGCGAGAAATCTAATCGCGTTCTTTATGTTATATGACATGAGCTTTCCCGCCATAAGCGTTTTTTCGACTATTGCCATACCGAGCGACGGAGTTATTATTTCAGCGGGGACTTTTGCCGCGTCAAGACCGTGCACAGGCGCTATTCCCACGCCTGCCGCCTCGATTGATGCAACATCGTCCATTCCGTCGCCCGCAGTTGCCGTTACATATCCCATATCGGAGAGCACGTTAATTATGCGTGCGCGCTCTATCGGTGAAAGCTCTGCAAAAACCGACACCTCGGAAAGCTTTTCACGGAGCGATTCATCGCTCATTTTGTCAATGCTTTCGCCCGTCAGTATTATATCCGAATCTATGCCGAGAGAGGCGGCGCAGGCACTCGCAAGGGCTCTGCTTTGGCACGTGAGTATTTTCGTTCCCACGCCGAGCTCGGAAAGCTCCGCAATAACGGATGATGTTCCCTCAAGCGCCTCAACATCAAGCCCGAGCATACCGACGAACACGAGGTCATAATCGCATATTACACCGTCGCCCATTCTCATGCCTACGGCGCAGATTGAGAGCTTACGCTCGCGGAACGATTCTATTGCCGAGTTGATTTTTTGTATATCAAACTCCGTAATATCGCGCACTTCACCGTTTTCCCATATCGAACGCGAGCGCGAAAGGAGCTTTTCCGCATCTCCCCGTGTATATGAAATAGTTGTGGATTCCGCGCGGAAAAGGGATGATTTTGCATATCCGTCGTCCTGCACCGAAATACGCGGGAACGACTTTATAACTTTCTGCGCATTGCATCTCGATGCGCAAAATTCATAAACCGCGGAATGGGTTTCCTCAAACAGGTCGCTTGTAAGCAGAAGTCCGTCAATCAGCGGAATACAGTCCTCGCTTTGGGGCGAGTGAAGCGTGCCGTTCGAGAACGACGCACCGAGGCTTGCTTTGGGGATATCCGTGCAGAACATGGTAACACTTCCGAGCTTTGCGCACGATTTTGTGTTCTTAACGCTTATTCCCGCACTTTTAAGAATTGAAAGGCTGTTTCCCGCGGCGGCTGCCACAACGGCAAAAACACCTTCGGGAAGGAGTGCCGCCGCAAATGCCGCAGCAAGCAGGACGGACGGCACCGCTCCGTTCTTGTGAATTATACCGAACACAAAAACCAAAACTGCGGAAATGATGCTTACCGCCGTCATAATCCCTGTTTTTTTCGTGAGTCTGCCGAGCTCCGGAGATTCCTCGCGTTCGGGTACGTCGTTTGCATGGGAAAGCATCGCAAGCTGGGTTGACATACCCGTCGCGGTAACTATCCCATCTCCCCGTCCGCCTACAACTACCGTCCCCGCGAATGCACAGTTTACGCGCTCGCCTATCGGCACTTCGCGCTCAAAAACACGGGTATGGTCTTTTCTTACGGGCGTCTGATTTCCCGTTATCGCGGACTCGTCGATTAGGAGCCCCTCCGAGGAAATGAGCCTGATATCGGCGGGCACTACACGACCCGCCCTCAGCGAGACGATATCCCCGACAACGAGCTCGTCCGACGGTATTTTCATCTTTGCGCCGTCGCGCAGGACGCGGACGTGGGTAACCGTCTCCCGAACGGCTTCGCGCACAGTCTTTTCCGCACGGTATTTGACTGCCTCGGCAAAGCACGCATCGCACACGGCAATCAGAACAATCAGCACGGCTTCCGCATAACCACCGACAAAAACGGTCAGAAGCGCCGCCGTAAGCAGCACTAAAATCGACGGTTTACCGAGCGATGACAGAACGCGCTTTGAAAGAGGTCTGTTCTTTTCGCCCGATGATTTGACGGCACGCTGGTGCGCCTCCTTATGAGAAAGACCGTTTTCGGTTTTGACGTCAAGGTGTCTCTTCACTTGGTCAACCGTAAGTCTGTGATACATAAAATCAACCCCAAATTCGATACAATACAGAATAATCACACGAAATATTACTGTTCGTCATAATCTTTTCTGCCCATAAAGACAATTCTACGCATATTATTATACATTTACACCGTGCAAGTGTCAAGAAAAGCGCGGGCATAATTATACGGCTGAGAGTGAAGTATTCAGTTGTTTCTCGCTGAGGCTTAAATATAATTGTTCAGACGATTTTTCGGGAATATTGATTTAAGTATTTCTCGATCTAAAAAAGCGGAGCCTTGAACCTAAGTTCAAAGCTCTGTGCAATCACTCATTTTAAATTTTCAAGCATTCTTACAGCGATTAACAACGCCTGCTCCCCGGTTGCATTGGCATAACCTGTCGACTGTTCTTCTGCCGTAGTATTCCGCGGTGCAAATTTATTGTCGCCTACACTATTGATTATCCCGTTAGCTGCCATAAAGTACACACTGTCCCTTGCCCATGGAGAAATCTTACCGTCGTCAGCAAACGGAGCCGGCTTTTCATATGGGAGCGTGAAGTTTCCGTCTGTTGCAACAGTCCAATCTGCAAATGTTGTTTTTTTGAATACTCCGGTAAGCATCGTCGCTGCCTGTTCTCTGTTTAGAAGTGTATCCGGACTGAACTCTGTTGCCGATACACCTGTGATAATACCAATATTATAAGCCTTCATCACTTCAATATCGCTTGTATCCGCAAAAGGATTGAACTCGGCAGGGAGTGCCGTTGTATCCGTCGTCAATTCATAGAGCCTTACTGATACAGACGCGAACTCCGCTCTTGTAATGTCCGCCGTCAAATCGGCACCTTTAAGCCTTTCGGGGATCAGGTTCAATTCGTCCGCTTTTTTGAGTTCCTGTTCCGCCCATGCTATGACCCGTTAAGCTGATTCGTTCTTCATCAATATTATAAGTATTGCATATATAGTCTATCAATTCCTTGACGGAAACTTTTATTTCTGCCCATCCTTTATGCGATGACGGAACTTGCGGAAACGGAATATTCGCGGGAATATCACTTATTTTCTTCTCGTTTACATATTGAGGAAGCCCGTCAGCAGATGTTATTAAACCGAGATTATCTCCTCTTCCGCTTCCCCCATGCAAATAAATAATCAGGGGCATTTCTTTGTTCACCGTATCAGGTTCATACAATAAGTATTTAAATTCGCTTATCTCACTTGTTTTAATGCTATGTTCCGAGAGAACTGCATTTTCTTCCTGTGCATATACACTTGCGCAGCCCAAGAGCATAAAAAGCAACACACATAATATCTTTTTCAAATATATCAACCTCAATTATCTGTGTTGTTACAATGCCATTGATTTATTAAAGAGCAGGAAATCAGTACGTCAAAGCATTAGTTGTTCCGATGTTTTTTACCGCGAGTATATCCGAAACGGCTTTCTTCAGATTGCCGGCAGGCTGCGCGGGGAACGGAGTTCTGTCGAAAACGAACTCTTCCTCATCGGTATAGTGGTCATAGTCGGCAAACTCGCGCCCGTTTGAGGCGCAGTCGATTAAAATGTTCAGGAACTTTTCCCAGCGTTTCTTATAAAAATCAATCATGAGCGGAGAATATTCCCTTGCTGCGTAGTCGTGCAGTTCATATCCCTCTCTCGGCGCCCAAAGCGTTATGAGCATACGCGCATTTTTCTCGAACCACTTCCTGTCCTCTGCGGAGGCATCTCTGTAATTTGAGGCATATCCGAGCCATTTCCCGAGCAAACATCCGCGGCTGTTTGCAAGGAGGTTGTTCATGAGGTCAAACCTGTGCAGAAAGTCGTTTGCACACCGTTTAAGCTCTTCAATATTTCTTTCCTTGTATGCTTTCTGAACGGCATATACACACTTCCACGAATCCTCCGCAAACATCTGGCGCGTGAAATCGACAACATCATACACAAAGGCTTCCTCGTGCTTATATCTGTCTATGTTACTGAAAAGAATTTCCACTATTTCCTTAAGTATCGGTTGGTTCCGCACAACGCACGGCTTATTCCAAGTCGATACGCGGTCAGTATCAAGTCCCGGACGTGCGCAGAATGCCGAGCCCTGTCCCTTTGTTTCAACCTCGACGCCTGATTCGGAAATAGTACCGCTTCCGTAGACGTTATTTGCAAGGAGCGACCATGCTCTGTAAATATCATCACGGCATTCACCGTATCTGCGCGTTACAAACCCGCGGAGGTATTCTTCCTTCCCAATCGCTGCGCTTCTTACCGATATTGACGAGAGAATGTCAAAGAATATTTCGTCCGTCTCTGTCGATTCCGGCATGAGTCCCACTCCGACAGACGTATACTTGCCCCCGTCAACCGCCTTAAACGGCATAACAAGCGAATTATGCACGCTTCCGCGCGGTATGTGCTGTCCGCCGTAATTGTTTACCGTGCAGTAGAGCCACGGCGAGTCCGAAAAGTCGTCCCCTGCGTTAAAGCTTATATCGGCAAGCAGGTTCTGCACAAGTATATGGCTTTTATCAAGCTCGGTGAGCATTTCACGTCGCGGGTTCTTCTGCCAGCCCTGCAAAACCCATACGGCGTCTTTATCAAAGCTTTGCATCGCACCCTGTATTGCCGCGCCGAGCTTTGCAAGGTTTGTCCCCTCCGGCAGCTTTATAAGCTCATGGAACGGGTCTGCGGAATAGTAATGCACATTCTCCGCTCCGTCAATTAGGCGCTGGCATTCATAGAATAACTTCGCCGTTTTTTCGAAATTTACGTCATTTTCTCCGATATAGGCAGGTCTCGGCATATTGCACCAAAGACCGCTGTCAAACGGACTGCTTCCTGCCATGTACTTGTCAATATCGTTCGGAATCATTCCGCCAAATCCCGGTATCAGCGTAGAACACCCGAATTTCTGCATACGGAGATTAAAATCGCCCGCTATCTTTTTTCTGCCGTTAAACCAACGGTCGGAGTATTTCCCGCCCTCGAGGCTGTGCATATTGCCCATCAGAAACCACGGCATATATGTAGGCGGAACAAGATATTTCCGCGCATCGGAATCCGAATATCCGAGCCTTTTTAAAAACTCGTACCAAACGTATTCCTGTGCGATTGGATTTAGTATGAGATTGTAGCCGTGCAGCAGGATTCTGTCGAGAACGTCGTTCCATTGCTCCGCATCGTAAAACGCATATGAATATCCGTATGTGCAGTAATTCATGAAGAATCTGTAATGGAACCTGCTTCTCTCCTCTATCCGTTTTCCGATATGCGGAGGCACTTTCGGAAGCCTTCCCGATATGAAGTTTATGCCTATGTTGTAGTTGCAGTATTCCCCGAGATATCTGTTAAATGCGGAGGCCGCGGCAGAGCCCGACGTTGCCTCGATAAGTATTCCCGAATCGGTATCGGAAATAATATACTCGTCAAAACCGCTTTCGGATTCCTTTTTGCGGACTTTGACAAACTCGGCGTAAATATCTCCCGCAACGCGCTTTATAAGCTCACCAAATGCTTTCTCATCAAGAGAAAACGGTATGTTTTTTCGTTTGACCTCGGCAGCCGATTTTAGTATCTGTTCCTTCGGACTCATTCTTTCCTCCTGCACACTCCTTATTATATAAGGTCTTATAATCTTTCGCCCGGTCTCTGTCAAATAAAATCCGCCTGCAAATTATTGCAGGCGGACATTGCCGAATCACTTTCTTTTCAGTTTTTCAAAAAAGCTTTTTCTCTCCGTATACGCACTCTCACCGACGGACTTTGAAAACTCTGCAAGAAGCTCTTTCTGCTTCTGGCTTAAGTTTCTCGGAACCTCGATGGTTACGCGGACAAACTGGTCTCCGCGCTTTCCGCCCGAGAGAGACGGAACACCCTTTCCGCGAAGACGGAACACCGTTCCCGTCTGCGTTCCCTCGGGAACCGTATACTTAACCTTTCCGTCAAGTGTCGGAACTTCTATCTCCGCGCCGAGTGTCGCCTGTGTGAATGTTATCGGAACATCGCACATAATCGATGTGCCGTCGCGCGTCAGGATATGATGCGGACGTACTGAAACAGTGATTAGAACATCGCCGTTCGGGCCGCCGTTTGTACCCGCATTTCCCTCGCCGCGGAGGGATATCGTCTGACCCTCGTCTATTCCTGCGGGAATATTGACAGAGAGGGTTCTCTTCATCTTCTTGCGTCCGGAACCGGAGCACGCCGAACACGGCGTTTTTATAATCTTACCCGTTCCGTGGCAGGTCGGGCAGACGGTCGTCGAAGACATCATGCCGAGAGGAGTTCTGCGTGTTGTTTTAACGCTTCCCGCTCCGTGGCACACCGAGCACGTCTCCGCGCTCGTTCCCTTCTGCGCACCCGTTCCCGAACAGTCGGGGCATTTTTCAAGACGGGTAATTGATATCTCCTTCTTGCATCCGAATGCCGCTTCCTCAAACGAGAGCACTATTCTTGCACGGAGACTTTCGCCGCGGGACGGTGCGTTTCTGCGCTGAGCTCCGCCGCCGAAGCCACCTCCGAAGCCGCCGCCGAAGAATGAGCCGAATATGTCGCCGAGGTCGAAATCCTCAGCTCCTCCGAAACCGCCGAAGCCCCCTCCGAAACCGCCGCCCGCGCCGAAATTCGGGTCTACTCCCGCATGGCCGAACTGGTCGTATTTCGCGCGCTTATCCTTATCGGACAGCACCTCATAGGCTTCGTTTACTTCCTTGAACTTTTCTTCGGCTTCTTTATTGTTCTTATTTAAATCGGGGTGGTATTTTTTAGCGAGCTTTCGGTATGCAGTCTTGAGTTCTGATTCCGAAGCCGTTTTGGAAACACCCAAAACCTCATAATAATCTCTTTTATCCGCCATAGAAACACTTACCTCTTATTACTGTGTCTGCCGAAGCCCCTTTCGGAGCTTCGGCAAAATCAAACATATCAGTCTACCTGCTCAAAGTCGGCGTCTACGACGTTATCTCCGTTCGGGCCTTTGCCATTGTCTGCATTTCCCGCGTTTTCCGCGCCCTGTGCCGCCTGCTGCTGAGCCGCAGCTTCCTTATAGAGCTTTTCGGAAATCTCGTAGAATTTCTTCTGGAGAGCTTCTGTCTGCGACTTTATTGCCTCAACGTCAGTTCCCTTAAGAGCTTCCTTGAGCTTATCAACCTCTGCGGTTACTGCGCTCTTTTCGTCGGCGGAAATCTTATCGCCGAGTTCTGTGAGTGCTTTCTCCGTCTGATATACCATCTGGTCGCCCGCGTTTCTCGTGTCGACTTCCTCACGGCGCTTCTTATCCTCTTCGGAGAACTGCTCGGCTTCCTTGACTGCCTTGTCAATATCCTCCTTTGAGAGGTTGGTCGAAGATGTTATCGTTATATTCTGCTCCTTGCCCGTGCCGAGGTCTTTAGCGGAAACCGTAACTATACCGTCGGCATTGATGTCGAACGTAACCTCAATCTGCGGGATTCCGCGAGGTGCGGGAGCAATTCCGTCGAGCTGGAAGCGTCCGAGAGTCTTGTTGTATGCCGCCATTTCGCGCTCGCCCTGAAGAACGTGGATATCAACCGAGGATTGGTTATCGGCCGCAGTTGAGAATACCTGCTTCTTATTTGTCGGGATTGTCGTGTTGCGCTCGATAAGCTTTGTGAATACACCGCCCATAGTCTCGATACCGAGCGAAAGCGGAGTTACGTCGAGAAGGAGTATATCCTTTACGTCGCCTGCAAGCACGCCGCCCTGAATAGCCGCGCCGATTGCAACGCATTCATCGGGGTTAATTCCCTTGAACGGGTCTTTGCCCGTAAATTTCTTGACTTCCTCGACAACTGCGGGGATACGGGTGCTGCCGCCGACAAGGAGAACCTTTGAGAGGTCTTCGGGCTTGAGCTTTGCATCGCTCATTGCATTTCTTACAGGCCCCATTGTGGATTCTACAAGGTCTGCCGTAAGTTCGTTAAACTTCGCACGTGTGAGCGTAAGCTCAAGGTGCTTCGGACCCGTTGCGTCAGCCGTGATATACGGAAGGCTTATGTTCGTGCTTGTAACGCCCGAAAGCTCAATCTTCGCCTTTTCCGCGGCTTCGCGGATTCTCTGCATTGCCATCTTGTCGCCTGTGATATCTACTCCGGATTCTTTCTTAAACTCATCCGTCATCCACTTTGCAACTCTTGCGTCGAAGTCGTCGCCGCCGAGTCTGTTATTACCGGCCGTTGCAAGAACCTCAACAACTCCGTCGCCGATTTCGAGAATTGAAACGTCGAATGTGCCGCCGCCGAGGTCATAAATCATGATTTTCTGGTCGCTTTCCTTATCAAGACCGTAGGCAAGCGCCGCCGCTGTCGGCTCGTTTACTATACGGAGAACTTCAAGACCTGCGATTTTGCCGGCGTCCTTTGTAGCCTGACGCTGACTGTCCGTGAAGTATGCGGGAACCGTAATAACTGCCTGTGTAACCTTAGTTCCGAGGTAGCTTTCCGCATCCGTCTTGAGCTTCTGGAGAATCATTGCCGATATCTCCTGGGGCGAATACTTCTTGCCGTCGATGTCTACCTTATAATCCGTACCCATCTCGCGCTTGATTGACGAGATTGTGCGGTCGGGGTTTGTAACTGCCTGACGCTTCGCGACCTGACCGACGATTCTCTCTCCGTCCTTGGAGAAAGCCACGACAGACGGTGTCGTTCTTGCGCCTTCCGCGTTTACGAGAACTGCGGGCTCTCCGCCCTCCATAACCGCAACGCATGAGTTTGTTGTTCCTAAGTCTATACCTATTATCTTTGACATAATTACTGCCTCCTTGAATGGTGTATGTTTTTTACTTATTTAAACCTGCTTGCGCGTCAGTTCGCCACTTTTACAAGTGCCGGGCGTATCACGCGCTCGCCGAGCTTAAAGCCCTTCTGGAAAACCTCGGAAACCGTGTTCTCGCCAAGCTCCCCGTTTTCCTCGTGCATCACCGCATTATGGAAGTTGGGGTCAAAGGTCTCGTTTTCCGGATTTATCGTTTCTATGTTCATTTTCTTAAGCGTGTCGCACATCTGCGCGAAAATCAATTCAACACCCTTTTTATACGCCTCATCCTCCGTATGGTTTCCGAGCGCGCGCTCAAGGTTGTCATAAACCGTGAGGAATGACGAGAGTGTCGCGGCAACCGCATCTCCGAAAACCATCTCGCGCTCACGCGAGGTTCTTTTTCTGAAATTGTCGTATTCGGCGGCAAGCCTTAAATACTTGTCTTTAAGCTCTTTCGCCTCCGCCTGTGCTTTTTCAAGCTCTGTCGGTTCTTTTTTTTCCTCTTCCTCCTTGACGCATTCGGTCTCTTTTGTATCCGAGACTTTTACTTCTTCCTTTTCTTCTTTCTTCTTTTTCTCTTCTGCCATGGCTGTCTACCTCCTATTCGTTGAAAAACGAATCCTTTAATAGCTTATTGAAACCGTTTATGAAATAATTGAGATTTGCGGCAACTTTCGCATAATCCATACGTCTTGGCCCGACAATTCCGATAACGCCGCGCAAATTCTCGCCCATATCGTATGTTCCGTAAACTACGCTTGCGTCGCACAGCGAGCTCTCGCCGTTTTCCGAGCCGATATATATTTTTATTCCCGAACCCTTTCCGTTTTCCGGTGCGTGCTCTCTCGCATGTCTTACTATTTCCCTTTTATCGGTAAGATATGCCAAAAGTTCCTGCGCCTTTTCGGGGTCTCGGTACTCCGGATGCTCAAGTATCCTCGAAATTCCTCCGAGTGAGACATCGGCGTCTTTTGTACTGTCGAGCACCTCGCTCGCGAAATCGCAAACATCAAATATGAGCTGTGAAAGATTCCTCGCTTCGTGCGCCATGCTTCTGACCGCCGAAAGCGAAATCTCATCAAGCGTTTTTCCCGTAAGGTTTTCGTTTAATATTCTCACCGCAAACGCGACCTCCTCGTCGGACGCCGCAAACGCAAGCCTTATCCGCTTATTCCTGAGCAGAGCCGAATCGGTAACTATCACAACAACCGCCGTCTGCGGGTCTGTAAGGAATATGTCAAGCTTTTTAATCGACTCGCCGGACGCGCTCGGCATGAGCGCATACGTCGTATAATTCGTGAGCTTTGAAACAAAACCTCCGAGCTCCTGAAGTGTTCTTTCAAGCTCGCGCATCTGCGCACGAAGCGCCGAATTAATTGCTTCCGCTTCGGAAACGGAAAGCTTGTAGCTGTTCATAAGCTCATCGACGTACAGGCGATACCCCGCCGTTGACGGAATTCTTCCCGCGGAAACATGAGGCTGTTCAAGAAAACCGAGTTCCTCAAGCTCCGACATCTCGTTCCTTATCGTCGCGGGTGAAATATCAAGCCGCGAACGTGAGGCAATAACCTTTGAACCGACAGGCTCCGCGTTCTCGATATATTCATCAACAATCGCTTTTAATATTTTCCTCTTCCTGTCGCTGAGGCTCATTTTTCTCACCTCCGAATGTTTAGCACTCTCACTCCCCGAGTGCTAATTCATATTGTACTCTTTTTTTCTTTGTTGTCAATACCCCTTTTCTCATTTGTAATAAAATGTTAACAAAAAACTTGTTTTGCACGCAAAAAGCACTCAAAACGTCAATTAAATGTTTTTCGCGGTTACTTCAAAAATCTCGTCGGTTTTAGCACTCGCACCTTCGGTTTGTCAAAAAAACAGAGCGGTCGGATATTTTTTCTGCGCGGTTGAGCACTTTTCCGTGCAAATTTGCCGTGTTTTAAAAAAACCCCTTTTCATCTTGCGTTACGTGCGCGTTTGATGTATAATTGTTTGAAGATAAGCGAAAGGGGGAAACATATGCCGAAAAAACTAAAAAACTGCGCGGTTATAAATGACATTTCAGGCTACGGGCGATGCTCGCTGACGGTTTCAATTCCGATAATCAGCGCACTCGGCATACGCGTTCTTCCCGTTCCGACCGCCGTTTTTTCAAACCATACGGGTTTTTCGGAATATTATTTTCACGATTTGACCGACGGCATGGAAGAATACTTTGAAAACTGGTATCGGCTCTCGCTTGAATTTGACGGAATTTATACGGGTTTTCTCGGTTCCGAGCATCAGGTAGATATAATATGTAATTTCACTGAGCGTGCGCAGAGTGAAAAAACGCTTTTATTTGTAGACCCTATTATGGGCGATAACGGTGTTCTGTATTCTACGTACACGGAAAGCCTTGTGGGCAGACTGCGTTCTTTGGTATCTCATGCCGATGTCATAACGCCGAATCTCACCGAGGCCTGCTTTCTCACCGAGACGCCGTATGTGGGAGCGGAGAATTTTTCCGATGCGGAAATTTCCTCTCTTGCGGATAAGCTGCGAAATCTCGGGGCGAAGCGCATCGTGATAACGAGTATACGGCGCGGAAATGTCATTAAAAACTTTGCACTTGACAGCTTGAGCGGAGACAAGTTTTTCACATCCTCGAAATATATTTCGGGGCAATACAGCGGAACGGGCGACTTATTCTCGTCTCTTCTCTGCGGGTATCTCATAAACGGAATATCGTTCAGGCGCGCAGTTAAAAAAACTTCGGCGTTTCTCGAAAAAGCCGTTGCTTTTTCGGACTCGCTCGGCGTTTCAAAGACGGACGGCGCCGCATTTGAACCGCTTTTGAAATTTCTAAAGTAAGTGAGGTAAAAAACATGAACAAGAAAACAAAAACAATAGTATTTTCCGCCTTAATGGCAGCTATAATAGCCGTATGCACACGCTTTACGGCATTCGGAATCCCCGCAACCGAGGGATATGTACATATAGGAGACACGTTCGTTCTGCTCTCGGCAACGATTCTCCCGCTCCCGTATGCGGTTATGGCGTCCGCCGTCGGCGGCGCGCTCGCGGATTTAATGTACGGTTCTGCCATGTACATGATTCCGACGGCTATAATCAAGGCACTTATGGCGCTTACCGTCGGAAAATCATCAGGGACTAAGATTCTTACGAAAAAGACAATTCTCCGCGCAATACTCTCCGTTCCCGTGCTTGTTCTCGGGTATTACATCGCGGAAGTAATCATTTTCGGAAGCTTTGCCACTCCGCTCATGTCGATGCTTTGGAATACGCTTCAGGGTGTGTTCTCGGTTATCGCGTTTACGGCAGTTTCCGCCGCGCTTGACGCTGCGAAGTTTAAGTCGCGCATTTAAGTAAAACAAAAAAAATCCCGCCGTCTTTGCAAAGACGGCGGGATTTTTCTATTTCTTCGGTTTTCGTATTCTTGACCAGAGTATTATTATTGCCTGACCCGGAACCGCGAGGAGAAACAGCATATAGAAATTATATTTTGCGAGCATCAGTACCGTTGCGTATACCGAAAGGAGAACACTCCACATAAGCACGGAAATAATCAAAAAATTGAGACGCGGATTAAACCATATCGAATTGAAAACGAGCCAAACGATAATTGAAATCGGAACGGAATAGATAATTATAAGCGTTTTCATTTCATCTATCATGACAATATCTCCGACTATTACGACAATCGCGGCGATTAGCCAAACGAGCAGTATACTCATGCCCATGATAAAGCCGTGATTTTTCATGACCCGCTCCGTTATTCCGCGGTGGAGCGGTATTTTCTCATTGTCATGCTCTGTTATCAGGTAGTCTACCGTAACGGAGAATATATCCGCAATCTGCTTAAGCACGGATATGTCGGGGACAGACTCGCCGCGCTCCCATTTTGAAACGGCCTTATCGGAATATGCGAGCATCTCGGCAAGCTCAAATTGCGTCATGCTTCTTGCGCGCCGCAGTTCAGCTATATTCTTTGCAATTATCATCTTAATATCTTCCATAATGAAACCCCATACGACATGATGTTTTTCGTGATGTTTTAATGATTATAACACAAATATTTCCGCGAAACAATGCACATTTTGTAAATTCTACCGCGGGTAGAGTAAGGCTTTTTTGTATCTACTGCATGAAGTTCGCACGTTCTACCTCATATCACGAACGGTAGGTTGTGTTAATACATCATTCGAGGTTATAATAAACCCGCACAATTTAAAACGCACTTTTGCGAAGGAGGTTCTTACATGAACGGTTACACAATATTCGTTGATTCGGCATGCGATATCTCCCCTGCCGTAATGAATGAATGGGGAGTAAAATCCGAAAGCCTTACTTTTAAATTTGAAAATTCCGACAAAGAATACCTAAACGGCGATATGGCACCCTCGGAGTTTTACGGGAAGATGCGCGCGGGAGAGCACGTTTCAACCGCGGCAATCAATATCGGAAAATTCAAAGAAGGCTTTGAAAGAGAGGTAAAAGAGGGAAACGACATACTCTATCTCGGCTTTTCCTCCGGACTCAGCACAACGTATAATTCCGCAAGGATAGCCGCGGAGGATGTTTCGGCAAAATATCCCGACAGAAGAATTATAACGATAGACACACTCTCCGCGAGTGCGGGATACGCGCTTTTAATCTATCTCACCGTTCAGAAAAAGAACAGCGGAGCGGACATAATCGAAGCCGCTCGGTTTGCGCGCGACATAAAGCTCAGCATATGCCACTGGTTCACGGTAGACGACCTAAAATATCTCAAACGCGGCGGACGCGTCAGTCAGGCGGCGGCAATCGTCGGAGGTCTGCTCGGAATAAAGCCCGTTCTTCACGTTGATAACGACGGCCATCTCATAAATGTTCTCAAGGTTCGCGGGAGAAATACCGCCCTCACCGCAATAGCCGACAAATATTCGGAGCTTGCAAAGGAAAACATTGTTTTCATAAGCCACGGAGACTGCATAAACGATGCCGAGACAATGGCATCAATGTTAAAGGAACGCGGTGCCGATGTTAAGCTCATAACGGATATAGGCCCCGTAATCGGCGCACATTCCGGTCCCGGCACACTCGCGGTCTTCTTTGTAGGTAAAAACAGATGATAACTCCCCCGAAGAAAATAAGCGCTGTTCTTGCAAAAATCGTCAGGGTAATTACCATTCCGCCGATTATGATATGCACACTTATCGCAATACTTGCGTTTTTTTGCGATAATATATTCATAGGCGTAACGGATATGCTTATGTCGGCTCTTTTTCTCGGTATTTTCCCCGTTATTGCATATCCCGTGTCGTATATTATCCCCAAGCTTTCCGCACGCGACAAACAGCGCAATCTCGCGTTTGTATTTACGGGCATCGGCTACCTCGCGGCAATATTATACGGTCTCATTGCATCGGTAACACCGAATCTGATGCTCATTTACATGACTTATTTTATGTCCGCGGTCGTTCTTACGATCGTGAACAAGGTAATCAAGGTTCGTGCAAGCGGTCATGCCTGCGCCTGCGTCGGCCCGCTTTTGTTCCTTATGTACTTTATAAGCTTTAAGGTTATGCTTCCGTGTCTGCTTCTCATTGCAGTTATCGTATGGGCCTCCCGTACACTTAACCGCCATTCCCTGCGCGAGCTTGCCCTCGGCGCCGCGACATCGGTTGTGTCCTTTGCCGTTTCAATTCTTATAGTTTAGAAATAACAGTTTGTTTTTGAGCGGGATGCAAGTCCCGCTCTTTTTCTATCGGAAGCAGCACCTGCGTTATGTATCTATTCTCTTCCCCTCTCTGGGGAGGCGCTTCAATATACACTTGACGGCACGTGCCAAGCGGTTTATATCCGTTTTTCACCGCATAGTCTGCAAGCCATTTCCTCACGGACGGAAGCTCGTCGTACGAACCGTGGTGATACATACACAGCGCCTTTACGGATGGAAGCCTCACAATTTCTTTGCCTTGACTTTCCTGAATAACCGAAACACAGAATGATGTTTTTTCGGGATCGTCAATGTTATACTCGATAAAATACATTCTTCTGGATGTGTCCGTTTTATATTTGCGCATTGCCTCAAGTGCGGTATCCCGCAGTACATTTGTTTTTTCCCTGACCGTTTTTGCCAGCGCTGTTTTTCGGAATACAACCTGCTCCTCCACGAAGACTTCGTTTACTTCTTTTCTTCTCTTGTCTGCGCGCTCATACAGCCGCTCAATGGTCAGATTCAATTCATTCCGCATGATTTCGAGCCGTTCGATAATGGGAAACAGGTCGGTAGACCCGTCAAAATAACTCTTAATCTCATCGAGCGACAGCTTCAGATTCTGAAATATCCGAATTGAACGTATGTGCATAAGATTATCTATCGTGTAATACCTGTTGCCGCCGGGCTCATGCTTAACATCGGGTTTTACAAGCCCGCGTTCCTCGTAGTTTAATATCATACGCCTTGTGATGCCGAGGGATTTTGCAACCTCGCCTATTGAAAACAAATTATCTCCGCACTTCATCGTTACTCCACCTGCTGTTTTAAGTTATCGCACGTTGATGTACGATTATTATATCATATCGGATTTTCCTTTTCAAGCATACATACCGTGTTGCTTTTTTTGCCGGTATGAACTATAATGTAGAAAACAATTAAACTTATAAGAGGAAATTTTTATGAAAAAAGTATTTATAACGGGCGGAAACAAGGGTATAGGGCTTGAGACCGCAAAGCTGTTTTCAGACGCGGGATATGAAGTTACCGTCCTGGGACGCGACTTTTCAAGCTTCCCGCTTAAAGAGAGCAAAAATGTAAAAACCGTCGTGTTTGATGTTGCGAATATATCGGAAATCGGCGCGCTGGTAAAAGAAATCGGTGATACGGACATACTTATCAACAATGCCGGAATGATGTATTCCGTTCCCTACGATAATTATCCTGCGGACAAGCGTGAAAGACTTATGAATGTGAATCTCTACGCTCCCGTCGAGTTCATTACCCATTTTTCAAAGGGAATGCTTGAGCGGAAGAGCGGGAGAATCGTAAGCGTTGCTTCCGTTGCGGGGCAAATCGGCCATCCCGATATATGGTACGGTGCCTCAAAGGCAGGGCTTATCAACGCGACAAAGAGCTTTGCAAAAATATTTGCGCCGTCGGGAGTCGTTATCAATGCAGTCGCTCCCGGTCCGACGCTCACGGATATGATGAGTGTAATACCCGAGGACAGAAAGAAGTATATGAAGTCCAACACATATACAAACCGCTTTGCATCTCCGGCAGAAATCGCAAAGACGATATTCTGGCTCGCAACAGATGCGCCCGAATATATTAACGGCTTCTGCATTGACATGAACAACGGCGTGTTCCCGCGGTAATACAAAGAGGAATTTACTATGGCTATATTACAAAACGGAAATTATTTAGAGAAGCTCCTGAGCTCTCAGATTTCGGAAAACAAGGTAAAGGAACTCGCGGAGCGGGTAACGCTTCCGTACCGCGAGCTCATGGCATATTACAGATGCGCCATGATGGAGGTTTCGACGAAGTTCAACGTCCTTAACGAGGAGCTTTCGCTTCAATACGACAGAAACCCGATTGAAACGATTAAGACGCGCCTCAAATCTCCCGAAAGCATAATTGAAAAGTGCCGACGCAAAAACATTCCGCTCACGGTCTCGGAAATTGAAAAGAATATAAACGACATTGCGGGCGTGCGCGTTATCTGTTCGTTTAAGTCGGATATATATATGATAGCGAACGCTCTCTTAAAACAGGACGATATACATCTTATCGAAAAAAAGGATTACATAGAAAAACCAAAGGACAACGGATACCGAAGCCTGCACCTTATAGTAGAGACTCCGATTTTTCTGCATGATGAGAAAAAGCTAATGAAGGTCGAGGTTCAGTTCCGCACAATTTCAATGGACTGCTGGGCAAGCCTTGAGCACAAAATCCGCTATAAAAAGAACCGTGAGTTTACCCAAAGTGCGGAAGCGGAGCTTAAGAAGTGTGCCGAGATAAGCGCGGAGCTTGATGCGCGCATGGAAAGCGTATATAACAGTGTTGAGGACGGTGTATTGAACAGTGGCTTCAAGCAGTGAATATCTTAATTTTATTCTCGAACAGCTCTCAGGCATTGACGGAATAACTCACCGCATGATGATGGGTGAATATATCATTTATCTCCGCGGAAAAATTGCCGCGTACATCTGCGATGATACGCTCCTTGTAAAGCCCGTAAAATCCGCGCTTGAATATGTAAGCCCGCATATACTCAAGCCTCCGTATGACGGCGCTAAGGATATGCTTTTAATAGAAAATGTTGACGACCGCGAGTATTTATGCGGACTTTTCAATGCGATTTACGATGACCTTCCCGCTCCGAAAACAAAAAAGAAATAGACACCGCCCGAAAGCGAATTGCTTTCGGGCGGTCTTTGTTTACTTACAATTAACATATATCGTCTTTTGGAATTAACACCGAGTTCGGTATAATCTACCTGTAAGATAAAAGAATAATAAAAAGGAGTTGGTTTTTATGAAAAAAATCATTTCAATCGCACTGAGTGCGCTTCTGACGGCCGGGATTCTTACAGGCTGTTCGGAAAACGGTGCAGGCAAGAGCACCGTATCGACAGACGGTTCCACATCTATGGAAAAAGTAATCGGATACTTAAGCGAAGACTACATGGAGAAAAACGGCAACATCAGCGTAACCTATAACCCGACAGGCTCGGGCGCGGGCATCCAAGCCGTGAATGACGGCAGATGCGACATCGGTCTTTCAAGCCGTGATTTAAAAGACGCGGAAAAGAAAACACTTAATCAGACGATAGTTGCAATAGACGGAATCGCAATTATCGTGAACCCCGCAAACTCCGTAAGTAACCTGAGTGTCGAACAAATAGCAAAAATTTATACGGGTGAGGTTTCAAATTGGAAAGACCTCGGCGGAGCTGATTCTCCGATAGTCCCGATAGGGCGTGAGGCGGCGTCCGGCACGCGCGACGGTTTTGAGTCAATCACCAAAACAAAGGACAAATGCAAATACACGCAGGAACTCACCTCCACGGGCGACGTAATTCAGACCGTTTCGTCGAACCCGAACGCAATCGGCTACGCATCTCTCGCATCGGTAAAAGATACGGTTAAAGTCTTGAGTGTGGAAAACGTACTCCCCTCTAAGGAAACCATACAAAACGGAAGCTACAAAATCCAGCGTGATTTCGTACTCGTTACGAAAAAAGACACTCCGCTGAGCGACGAGGCGCAGAAGTTCTTCGACTTCGCCACGAGTGCAGACGCCGACGTTTTGATTGAAAAAGCAGGTGCGATACCTGTTACCAGATAGGAATGACGTTTATGAAAAAACGCGGTGCAAACAAAGCCGAGCGCATTATGAGCTTGATATTTGCGATATTCGGACTTACCGCCCTCACATTTGTAATCATAATAACAGCCTTCCTGCTGTTATCAGGAATACCCGCAATACGCGAAATCGGAATTTTTAAGTTCCTTTTCGGGCAGGTCTGGTCGCCGACAAGCTCCGATGCGCAATACGGGATTCTCCCGTTCATTCTCACATCGGTTTACGGAACACTCGGTGCAATAATAATCGGAGTTCCGATAGGTGTTCTCTGCGCCGTATTTATATCAAAATTTGCTCCGCGGAGGGCTGCATCAGTCATGCGCTCCGCGGTTGAGCTCCTTGCGGGAATCCCCTCAGTCGTTTACGGTCTTGTCGGAATGATTGTGTTGGTCCCCGCCGTGCGGAGCCTCTTCTCGCTTCCCGACGGCGCAAACCTTTTCACGGCCGTAATTGTGCTTGCGGTCATGATTCTTCCCTCGGTAATCAGCGTTTCCGAATCTGCCATAAACGCTGTTCCCCGCGAGTATGAGGAAGCATCCCTCGCCCTCGGTGCGACAAAGACGGAAACAGTGTTCAAAACCGTCATCCCCGCGGCAAAGAGCGGTATTCTTGCTTCCGTTGTTCTCGGGACGGGGCGTGCAATCGGTGAAGCGATGGCCGTTATGATGGTTTCGGGAAATGCCCCGAATATGCCGTCTCTCTTCAAGAGTGTACGCTTTCTCACGACCGCCGTTGCGAGTGAAATGTCCTACTCATCGGGCTTACAGCGTCAGGCGCTCTTCTCTATTGCGCTTGTCCTGTTTATATTTATACTGATAATCAATCTTATTCTGAATCTTGTTACCAAGCGAAAGAACAGGTGAAAAAATGAAAAAGCAACTATCGTCAAAGCGCCGTGCCCGTGATTTGCTCATAAACGGGCTGATGTATCTGTCATCTTTCTTAATTCTTCTGCTCCTTGTATTTCTCATAGGATATATTCTTGTGCGCGGACTGCCCAACATAACGCTTTCCTTTCTTACGACCAAGCCGAGCCTCGTGCGGGACAATATCGGCATACTGCCGAACATTCTGAACACACTCTATATAATACTGATGACTCTCATAATCGTCCTCCCCGCGGGAATCGGCTCCGCCGTTTATCTCAATGAGTACGCCAAAAACAAACGCCTTGTAAGGGTTATCGAGCTTGCCTCCGAAACGCTTGCGGGTATTCCTTCTATTATATACGGCCTTGTCGGAATGCTTATTTTTGTTCAGTTTTTTTCTCTCGGAACGAGTCTTATTGCCGGTGCGCTTACACTCGTAATAATGACGCTTCCGACGATAATGCGAACCGTGCAGGAGAGCTTAAAAACCGTCCCCGACAGCTACCGTGAAGGCGCGCTCGCACTCGGAAGCGGGAAGTGGCATATGATTAAAACCGTTGTGCTCCCGTCGGCAATCGACGGTATAGTAACGGGATGTATTCTCGCCGTCGGAAGAATAGTCGGAGAAAGCGCGGCGCTTCTCTTTACGGCGGGAATGGCAAATGAAGTGATAGGCCTCATAAACGCGCCGAAGCCCGGCAGCGCCGGCTCAACACTGACGGTTGCGCTGTATATGTACGCAAAGGAGCGCGGTGAATTTGACATTGCGTTTGCAATAGCCGCAATTCTCCTTATACTCACATTCCTTATAAATTCAGCGGCAAAGCTCTCGGCAAGAGGGCTTCGGAGAGGAGGTTCAAAAAAATGAATGAGACATCAATCAAAACCGAACATCTGAACTTATGGTACGGTGAAAACCACGCGCTCAAAGACATAAACGCGGAGATCCAAAAGAATAAGATAACCGCACTTATCGGCCCGTCGGGCTGCGGTAAATCGACATTTCTCAAAACGCTCAACCGCATGAACGACCTTGTTGACTGCTGCCGGATTGAAGGGCGTGTGCTTATCGACGGTGCGGACATATACGGTGATACCGATGTAACAGACCTCAGGAAGCGCGTAGGCATGGTATTCCAGAAGCCGAATCCCTTCCCCATGAGCATTTACGACAATATTGCATACGGCCCGCGCATCCACGGGATAAAATCCCGCGTTAAACTCGATGAAATTGTCGAAAACTCGCTCAGGCAGGCGGCGATTTGGGATGAATGCAAAGACAGACTTAAGACGAGCGCCCTCTCAATGAGCGGAGGTCAGCAGCAGCGTCTCTGCATAGCACGCGCATTGGCAGTTGAGCCTGAGATACTGCTTATGGACGAACCGACAAGCGCGCTCGACCCCATTTCAACCTCAAAAATAGAGGACCTCACCCTTGAGCTTAAGAAAAAGTACACGATTGTTACCGTAACCCACAACATGCAGCAGGCTGTGCGAATTGCTGACATGACAGCGTTTTTCCTCATGGGCGAGATAATTGAATTTGACGATACGGAAAAGATGTTTTCATCCCCCGCCGACAAGCGGACGGAGGATTATATCACAGGGAGGTTTGGATAATGAGAAACCGCTTTGACGAACAGCTTTCACAGCTTAACACAGAGCTTATTATTATGGGTGCCTTATGCGAGGATGCAATATCAAAGGCCGCAAAATACCTCATTGATAACGAAAAATCGCTCAAGGAGCAGGTTTTTGAGACCGACAGGCAGATTGACCAAAAAGAGCGCGACATTGAAAATCTCTGCATGAAGCTTCTTCTCCAACAGCAGCCGGTTGCACGGGATTTGCGAACTGTTTCGTCCGCCCTGAAAATGATATCCGATATGGAGCGCATCGGCGACCAGGCAAGCGACATTGCGGAAATAGTATGCTTTGTAAACTCGAGCGACATCGGCGGAAAGGTTCATATAGCCGATATGGCACGCGCGACCATACGCATGGTAACGGACAGCGTTGAGTCGTTTGTTAAAAACGACATTGCCTTGGCGCACGAGGTAATAGCTCACGACGATATTGTTGACAACCTGTTTGAAAAGGTCAAAAACGAACTGATTTCGGGTGTCAGACAGGGAACGGACAATGCCGAAGGGTTAATTGACCTGATGATGATTGCAAAATACTTCGAAAGAATAGGCGACCACGCAGAAAACATTGCGGAGTGGGTAATCTATTCAATAACGGGAAAGCATCCTGACGATACCCCGGCGTCTTGAAAAGGCGACTTTGCGGTGGTATAATGTCAAAAAGGGAGTGATTTTGTGATTTATCTGCTTGAAGACGACGAAAACATAAGAAAGCTCGTGAGCTATGCTCTTACACATGAGGGCTATAGCACGAAAAGTTTTTCACGACCGAGTGAGTTTCGCGCAGAAGTTTTGAAGGAAGTTCCGTCCCTTGTTATGCTTGATCTGATGCTTCCGGAAGAGGACGGTCTCTCCGTTCTGAAATCACTCCGGCAAAACCCGTCCACTGCCGATGTCCCGGTAATCATACTTTCGGCTAAGGGAAGCGAATACGATAAAGTCTGCGGCCTCGACACAGGCGCGGACGACTACATATCAAAGCCTTTCGGCATGACGGAGCTTTTGTCCCGCGTGAAGGCGCTTTTAAGGCGCGCGGCGAGGATAAAGGGTGATACCGAATATACCGTCGGCCCGCTCTATGTCAATACCGAAAAGCATATAATTAAGGTTTCGGGTGAGGATATTTTCCTCTCCTACAAAGAATATCTCCTGCTCCTCACGCTCTTGGAAGCGCACGGCGCGGTAGTTCCGCGCGATAAGCTTCTAACCAAGGTCTGGGGCGAGTTTTACGATGAATCGAGAACTCTCGACGTTCATATACGAAAACTCCGTGTAAAGCTCGGAAATGCGGGAGGAATCATTCAGACAGTTAAAAATATTGGCTATAAAGCCGAGGTGATACAGAAATGACCTCCAAAATATTCCGCTCGGTGTTTTTTACATCGGCTCTTGTACTTATCGCGGGTCTCCTGCTTGTTTTTGACGTCCTTCACGTTTTTTTTGAATCGCACCTAAAGACCGAGCTTGCGAGCGAAGCGTCGTACATCGAGTACGCGATAAAGGACAACAGAGACTCTTTCTTCCGCAAAAACAAGGATTCCGAAAAGCGTATTACGCTGATTTTGCCCGACGGCAAGGTGCTTGCGGATACGAGCATCGATGCAGAAAGTCTCGAAAACCACTCCGACCGCCCCGAGTTTAAAAGCGCGGTTGAAAGCGGAAGCGGGACGAGTGTAAGATACTCGAAAACGCTCACCGAAAAAACGATCTATTACGCAAAGAGGCTTGATGACGGAAGCGTTCTGCGAGTTTCTGCAACGCAGTACTCGGCGGTTACGATTCTTTTGGGGCTTTTGCAGCCCGTTCTCGTCACAGTGTTTATTTGCCTTGTTATATCGCTTATAATCTCATCGCGTATTTCAAGGAGCATTGTAAAGCCCATAAACGACATAAATCTCGAAAATCCCGAGGAATGTGAAGCATACGAGGAGCTTACGCCGTTTCTGAGCAAAATTGCGGTGCAGAACAGGACAATTTCAAACCAGATAGCGGAATCAAACCGTATGCGCGAGGAGTTCAGGCTCATAACCGAGAACATGAACGAGGGATTTCTCGTCATTGACAAAGATGCAAAGCTTCTTTCGTGCAACACGTCCGCCCTCTTCCTTCTCGACTCCGAAAAAACGGACGGAAACGTCTTCACTCTCAACAGGAGCGAGAGCTTTATCTCCGCCGTAAAGACCGCGCTTGCGGGAAAGCGCTCCGAAAATACGATGCACCACGGCGACCGAACATATTCGCTTATTGCGAACCCCGTTATGACAAACGGAGCGGCGGCGGGCGCGGTAATCGTAATAATCGATATAACGGAGAGCGCGGAACGCGAAGCAATGAGACGCGAGTTCACGGCAAATGTCTCTCACGAATTAAAAACTCCGCTTACGTCTATTTCGGGATTTGCGGAGCTTATGAAGGCGGGCGGGCTTCCCGACAGCACGGTTGTCGATTTTTCCTCGTCTGTTTATTCGGAAGCGCAGAGACTTTCCTCGCTTGTTTCAGACATTATAAAGCTGTCCGAGCTTGACGAATGCGACATCCCGTTAGACTCCGAAAACGTCAGTCTCCTTGAGCTTTCCCGCGAAATTGCCGAAAGGCTTGAACCGTATGCGGAAAAGAAAAATATCTCGTTATCCGTCTCGGGGGACGATGCGGAGGTTTTCGGCGTGAGACGCATTCTTGATGAAATGATATATAATCTCCTCGACAACGCCGTAAAGTACGGAAAGGACGGCGGTCATGCGGACATTACGGTCAAAGAAACCGCAAGCTGTGTGTCTCTTTCCGTCAGCGACGACGGAATAGGCATACCCAATTCCGCAAAGGAGCGTGTATTTGAGCGGTTCTACAGGGTAGACAAGAACCGCAGCAAAGAAGTCGGCGGAACGGGACTCGGGCTTTCTATCGTCAAGCACGCCGCTCTTTTCCACAAAGCATCCGTAAGTCTCGACAGCGTGCTCGGACACGGCACTACGGTAACAGTCAGCTTTCCCCATCGCAAAAACGCTTGAATTTTTTCCGAAAAGAGGGTATCATAGAATTAAATTTATGATTTCTGAACGGAGTCTTTAAAATGAACGAAACTCTTAAAACTTTAAAAGAACGCAGAAGCTGCCGAAAATATCTTCCGACTCAGATAAAGCCCGACGAGCTTGACGCAATTCTTGAAGCCGGAACATATGCCCCGACAGGCATGGGGCGTCAGGCACCTGTTATTGTTGCGATTCAGGACAAGGACACAATAACAAAACTTTCAAAAATGAATGCCGATGTTATGGGGAGCGACAGAGACCCGTTCTACGGCGCACCTACCGTGCTTGTCGTCCTTTCCGACCCGAGCATACGCACATATCTCTATGACGGAGTTCTGGTAATGGGAAATCTCATGAACGCCGCGGAAGCCGTAGGCGTGGACTCCTGCTATATATTCCGTGCCAAAGAAGTTTTCGCATCTCCCGAGGGCAAGGCTCTTTTGAAAGAATGGGGCGTTCCCGAGAACTATGAGGGCATCGGCAACTGTATTCTCGGATACCGTGCGGACGGAGGCGTTAACCCTGCCGCACCGAGAAAAAAAGATTATATCATAAAGGTTTAATTTGTTCAGAGTTACGGAGGATTCCATGAAAGGCGTGTGCGCAATAATATCCGGCGGCGAATATTCCCCGCTTTCGGGTATTGAAAATGCGGATTTTGTAATAGTGTGCGACCGCGGATACGATTATGCTCTCCGCAGCGGCGTCGGTTTTGATTTGTTCGTCGGAGATTTTGATTCCTGTACGGAAATACCCGCCGAAAGCACAAAAATTTTAAGCCTGCCGACCGAAAAGGACGACACAGACACGATGGCGGCCATGCGTTATGCAGTGAGCGAGGGATACCGTGAAATTGTGCTGTACTGCGCTCTCGGCGGAAGGTTTGACCACGCGTACGCAAATTTGCAAACGGCGGGGTATGCCGCGGAAGCAGGCTGCCGAGTCAGAATAATAAGCAATGACTGCGAAATTCACGTCCTGCACAATTCTTCGCTCGGTATTCCGAAAATTGACGGTTTTTCACTGTCTGTGTTCTCGCTTTCGGATTCGTGCGAGGACGTATGTGAGAAAGGCGTCAAGTATCCGCTCGACAGTGCCGTACTGAAAAACACATTTCCGCTCGGCGTAAGCAACGAATGGGCGGAGAATACGGCAGAAATAAGTGTAAAACGCGGAACGCTTGCGGTTATTATTTCAAAAAAATGAAAGGATTTGCAAAAAGCGATTGTCTTTTTAAAGGCAATCGTTTTTTTGTTTTTTTTGAATAAAAACTCCGATTCAAACAATACTAAATCATGCCATAAAAAATATTGGAGGAGTTTATATGAAACCGAAAGACCTTATAGATACGCAAGATTTCACAAAAGGCGAGATACTTCACATGATAAACCTTGGTCTCGCACTGAAACGGTGTATCAAAAACGGGTACTACCCGCAGCTTCTGAAAAACAAAACGCTCGGCATGATTTTTCAGCAGAGCTCTACAAGAACGCGGGTTTCATTTGAAACGGCAATGGAACAGCTCGGCGGACACGCGCAGTACCTCGCACCGGGTCAGATTCAGCTCGGCGGGCATGAAACGATGGAGGATACGGGCAGAGTTCTCTCCCGTCTTACCGACATTCTCATGGCAAGAGTCGACGAACATAAAACGGTTGTCGAGCTTGCCAGATGCGCAAGTGTCCCCGTAATCAACGGCATGAGCGACTACAACCACCCGACCCAGGAAATAGGCGACGCCATAACAATGTTCGAACATCTTCCCGAGGGCAAAGGCATTGAAGACTGCAAAATCGTCTTTGTAGGAGATGCAACACAGGTTTGCGCATCCACCATGATGATGTCGACCAAGCTCGGAATGAACTTTGTTCACTTTGGCCCGGAGGGCAGTCAGCTCTCGCCGGAGATGCAGAAAATCGGCGAGGAAAACTGCAAGATAAGCGGAGGAAGCATTCTTGTTACCGATGATGAGGACGAGGCATTGCGTGATGCCGACTTTGTATATACAGACGTTTGGTACGGTCTTTATAACAAAGAGCTTTCAAAAGAGGAGCGTCTTGCAAAGTTCATGCCGAAATATCAGGTTACTCCGCGCATGATGAAGAAAGCGTCCCCGCACGTTAAATTCATGCACTGTCTCCCCGCCTCACGCGGAGAAGAAGTCGTTGACGAAGTTCTCGATGCGGATTATTCAATCGCATTTGACGAGGCAGAAAACAGACTCACGGCGATGCGTGCAATACTCGTTGCGCTTCTTGCCGACGACCTGGGCGAAGAGGTTAAGCTCGATGCAATGAAGAGCAGACTTTCAAACATGCTCTCATACGTTCTCGATTTCTAAGGGGGCGTTCATATGTCGGACAAAGCCAAAAAATTCAGGCTCTTTGACGCGGTTTTGGTCGCGGTGTGCGTTGTTCTTGTCGTCGAATCTGCGGCACCCGCGGCAGCAATAGGAAACTCTCAGTTCTTCTGGTGGATTTTCCTTCTTCTCGGCTTTTTTCTCCCATACGGCATGATTTCTTCGGAGCTTGGAACGACCTATGACGACGAGGGCGGAATTTACGACTGGGTAAAGCGCGCCTTCGGAAAATCATGGGGCACGCGCGTTTCGTGGTATTACTATATCAACTTTCCGCTCTGGATGGGTTCGCTCGCCGTTCTGTTCACGGATGTAATCATGCAGATTTCGGGAATTGAGCTTTCCACACCCGTTGCGATGATATTACAGCTTTTGTTTATATGGATTGTTGTTCTCATAAGCTGTTTCAAAGTAAGCGACAGCAAATGGATACTGAATATTGCCGCAATCGTAAAAGCGGTAATTATTCTCACGATAGGAATACTCGGAATCTACGCCGCCGTTACCCGCGGTTCGGCAAACGACTTCTCGCCGATGTCGTTTATCCCGTCATTTGACGCGGGCGGGCTTTCCTATGTCTCTATAATTATTTTTAACTTCCTCGGATTTGAGGTTGTTACAACGTTTGCATCGGAAATGAAAGACCCCGGCCGTGAAATACCGCGCGCTATAGTCCTCGGCGGAGTTCTTATAGCATTCTTCTATCTGCTCTCCGCGTTCGGAATTAGTGTTGCCGTTCCCAAGGACGAGCTCAGCACATCGAGCGGACTCATCGACAGCTTCATGCTTCTTCTCGGAAAGACGAGCGGACCGCTTATTGTAATCTTCGGAGTGCTCTTTATGTACACTCTTTTTTCAAATCTCATATCGTGGTCGCTCGGGGTCAATTATGTGGCGCAGTACGCCGCGGAAAACGGAAGTCTCCCGAAATGCTTTGCAAAAAAGAGCAACTCGGGAATGCCTGTCGGCGCCAATATTGCAAACGGCGTAATTGCAAGCCTTATTGTAATCGCCGCGCCGTTTATACCGAGTCAGGATATATTCTGGAGCTTCTTCGCCCTCAACATGATAACACTTCTTATGTCGTATATTCTTATGTTCCCGGCATTTCTGAGGCTTCGCAAGACCGAACCCGACATTGAGCGTCCGTACAAGGTTTCGGGAGGCAGTTTCAGACTCGGCCTTATGACGTATCTGCCGATGGTGCTCCTGATTATATCAGTCATCTTCAGCATAGTTCCTCTTGACTCATCAAGCGAGGAGCTTATGACAAAAATTCCGATTCTGGTAGGAACCGTGATTGCAATTATTATCGGCGAAATACTTGTATGGCGCCAAAAACGCCTTGACCATTAAAAGTAAGGAGAGCTCATAATGAAAAGAATAGATTCAACACCAAAAAAAGACGGATTCAGAATGCCGGGTGAATTTGAAAAGCACCTCGGCACATATATCATCTGGCCCGAACGCCCCGACAACTGGCGTCTCGGCGGAAAGCCCGCTCAGAAGGTTTTTGCCGAGGTAGCCGCGGCAATTTCGCGTTTTGAGCCCGTAACGGTATGCGTGAATGCCGACCAATACGCAAATGCGCGCCATATGCTCCCTGATGGGGTGCGCCTTGTTGAAATGTCCAACAACGATTCATGGGTGCGCGACTGCGGCCCGACATTCGTAACAAACGGATGCGAGATACGCGGCATCGATTGGGTATTCAACGCTTGGGGCGGTCTCGTTGACGGACTCTATTTCCCGTGGGACAAAGACGACGCCGTAGCGCAGAAGATATGCGAGATTGAGCGGCGCGACAGCTATCGTCTCGAAGATTTTATCCTCGAGGGCGGGTCAATCCATGTTGACGGAGAAGGAACACTCGTAACGACGGAGGAATGTCTCCTGAGCGAGGGGCGCAATTCTCACCTCACACGCGAGGAGATAGAGTCGGTGCTGAAGGAATATCTTAACCTTGAAAAAATCATCTGGCTTCCGCGCGGTATCTATCTCGACGAAACTAACGGCCATGTCGATAATATTTTCAGCTTCACCGCCCCCGGCGAGGCCGTGCTCGCATGGACGGAGGACAAGGACGACCCGCAGTACGAAATTTCGCACGCGGCGCTCGAGGTTCTCGAACGCGAAACGGACGCCAAGGGCAGAAAAATCAAGGTTAGAAAGCTCATGCTTCCGAAGCCGATTCTCATAACACAGGAGGAAAGCGAGGGCGTTGACGCGGTTGACGGAACTCTCCCGCGCATGGAGGGAGACAGACTTGCCGCATCATATGCAAACTTCTATATAGTAAACGGCGGTGTCCTCTTCCCGATGTTTAACGACCCGAACGACGAAGCCGCGGCAAAAACGCTTTCGGAAGCGTTCCCTGACCGCGAGGTCGTAGGAATATACGCGCGTGAAATTCTCCTCGGCGGAGGAAACATTCACTGTATAACACAGCAGGTACCCGCACCGAATAAAAACTGAGAGGTAGTATAAAGTCTATGGCAGGAAAAATTGTTATTGCTTTGGGCGGAAACGCACTCGGAGACACCCCCGAGGAACAGAAAAAGAAAATAGACTCCGCCTCCCCCGCTCTCGTCGGGTTGATATCTCAGGGCTACGAGATAGTGGTCAGCCACGGAAACGGCCCGCAGGTGGGAATGATTAACCTTGCATTTGCCGAAGCTTCAAAGGAGAACGCCAAAATTCCTCCGATAGAGCTTCCGGAGTGTACGGCGATGAGTCAGGGATATATAGGATACCATCTGCAAAACGGGCTTAAGCGCGAGCTTCGGCGGGAAGGTATGCCGTGGCACGTCGCATCAATGGTAACACAAGTAGTGGTTGATGAGAATGACAAGGCATTCAAGAATCCGACAAAGCCGATAGGGCCGTATTATACAAAGGAAGAAGCGGATGCCCTTTCGGCAAAAAATCCGAATGCCGTATATGCCGAGGATGCGGGGCGCGGGTACAGGCGCATGGTGCCGTCCCCGAAGCCGTGCGACATTGTGGAAAAGGATTCTATTTTGAATCTTCTTGCAAACGAATTTGTCGTAATCGCCTGCGGCGGCGGCGGAATCCCCGTTATAAAGCGCGGAGACGGTGATTTTGAAGGAGTTCCTGCCGTCATTGACAAGGATTTTGCGAGTGAGCTTCTTGCCGAGACAATCGATGCCGATTATCTGTTTATTCTGACGGCTGTCCCGAAGGTCTCAATAAACTTCGGCAAGCCGACACAGATGGCAATCGACAAGATGACCGTTGCACAGGCAAAAAAATACTGTGAAGAAGGTCATTTTGCGCCCGGCAGTATGCTTCCGAAGGTGCTCGCTGCGATAAAATTCGCGGAGAGCAAGGTCGGAAGAAGGTCGGTCATCGCGTCTCTTGAGGAAGCACCCCTTGCGATACGCGGTCTTGCCGGTACCGAGATAAAGATGTATTAGAAATGCCGTGCGGAAAGTTTTTCCGCACGGTTCTTTTATTTTGCGCAAATATATGTTAAAATGTCTCTGAGGTGTTTATTATGTCTTTAACAACAATTAAAAATGATAAACTTGAGGTAGTAATCGATTCATACGGCGCAGAGCTTGCAAGCATCAAATGCAATGACGGGAAAGAGCGTCTTTGGCAGGGTGATGCCAAGTTCTGGGGCAATCGTGCACCCGTTCTCTTCCCAATCGTGAGCAGGCTTACGAACAACAAATATACATATAACGGCACGGAATATGAAATGTTTTGCCACGGCTTTGCCTCTCACTCCGAATTTGAGCTTGAGAGCACCGGCGCCGACCGTGCAGTATTTTTGCTGTGTTCGGATGACAAGACGCGCGCGTGTTATCCGTTTGATTTTGAATTTCGCGTTGATTATTATCTCGAAGGAAACTCGCTCTGCATCGGTTTTGATATCCGCAACATGACTGATGGGGATATGTATTTCTCAACAGGCTCGCACGAGGGTCTTTCATGCCCGGGCGGTGTTTCAAACTACTCAATAGTGTTTGACGAAACGGAGGAAAGTCTCGACTCGCTTATTGTCGATAAAGACCGCGGTGTTCTTTCGGACACTTACAATGTCGGAAAAAACACACGCGAAATTAAGCTCCGCGATGATTATTTTACGGTGGACGCGCTCATCTTCCTCAACCTGAAATCAAACGGGCTTTCCGTGCGGGACGACAGGACGGGCGAATCCGTCCATATCGATTTTACGGGCTTTGACACGATTCTTATTTGGAGCAAGTGCGGAGCGCCGTATGTTTGCATAGAGCCGTGGAGCGGATGCCCGGATCTTCCCGACCATCCGTATTC
>CAKSEF010000009.1 GCA_934446465.1 uncultured Oscillospiraceae bacterium | reverse complement strand
GGATATTTTTAACGCTTTCAGGAGGCTCGACATGGTCGAATTTGTTACGAAAGAAACGCTCGAAGAATACGAAGCTTTCATAGAAAACCACCCGAAGGGACATTTTCTCCAGTCATATCCGTGGAGCAAGCAGAAGCCGGACTGGACCTGGGAGGGAGTGTTTGTCCGCGGGGATGACGGAAAAATACGGGGTGCTATGTCTCTGCTCATAAGGAAAGTTCCGTATATTCCATACAGCATAATGTATGCGGCGCGCGCTCCCGTCTGCGATATAACCGACAAAGCCACCATAGAAGAGCTTACCGACGGCGCACGCAGTCTCGCAAAGAAATACAACGCGTATTGCCTAAAGCTCGACCCGGATATATCCGTTACCGACGAAGAATTTCCGAAACTCATGTCGTCTCTCGGCTACAAGCGCCATGACACCGGCAAAAACTTCTCGGGTATCCAGCCGAAATTCGTCTTTCGCCTGAACGTCGAAGGAAAAACGGAGGACGAGCTTATGGCGTCTTTCCATTCAAAGACGCGCTATAATATACGCGTTGCCGAGCGCAAGGGCGTGGAAATCAGGCTCTGCGGAAAAGAGGCGGTCGGCGAATTTGCAGACATGATGCTTGAGACGGGCGTACGAGACAATTTTGTTGTCCGCGATGCGAAATACTTTAAAAATATGCTCGACAACCTCGGGGATAAGTGCCGTCTTTACATGGCATATTCTGGCGATATTCCCATTGCCGGCACTATAGCCGTCCATTTCGGAGATAAGGTCTGGTACTTATATGGGGCATCGTCGAACAAATACAGAAATTTCATGCCCAACTATCTGCTTCAATGGACTATGATTAAGTGGGCTGTTGAGTGCGGATGCAGGATTTACGACTTCCGCGGTGTTTCGGGCGACCTTTCCGAGGATAACCCGCTCTACGGGCTTTACAGATTCAAGAAGGGCTTCAACGGTGATTTTGTTGAGTTTACGGGTGAGTATGACTTTGTATTCAACAAAACGATTCATTTCCTCGTCGAAAAAGGCGAGCCGGCATTCCGCAAGCTCAGAAAAAAGGTATTCATGCTCAAAAACCGTTAATTCTTAAAAGGGCGTGCAGAAGATGACTTCGTTTGTTATAAAAAAAGACGGAATAAAAAACAACGCGCGCGAAATTATTTCGCGTGCAAAAGGCGCAAAGGTTGTGGCTGTCGTAAAAGGCCGCGGGTACGGGTTTGATGTGTCAAAATACGCACCTCTGCTCTACGAGGCGGGAATCAGGTTCTTTGCCGTTACGGAGGTACACGATGCCATGACCATACGAAACCTCGGACTTGACGGAATTAATATACTCATGCTTCGTTCAACTGCCCTTTCGGACGAGCTGACAATATTGATTGAAAATGACATAATTCTCACAATAGGCAGTTATGACGCGGCGGTAAACGCAAACAAGACAGCTCACGACTGCGGAAAACACGCCCGTGTTCACGTCAAAATCGATACGGGAATGGGACGGTACGGCTTTCTCCCCGATGAAACCGAGCAGATAGTCTCGGTGTTCACAAAATTTGAAAATCTCCGCGCAGAGGGGCTTTATACCCACCTCACGTTTGCATTTAAAAGCAGGAAAATAACGGAGCATCAGCTCGCTTCCCTGTTTTCGGTTCAGAAACAGCTTACCGATATGGGCATCGACATAGGAATGATGCACTTTGCAAACTCCGCATACCTTTTCAAGTTCGGTGAACCGCTCGGAGATGCCGTCAGAATCGGCTCTGCGTTTACGGGGAGAATCCCCTGCAAGGTCAGAAAAAGCGGTCTTGAGAGAGTGGGATATCTCGAGAGCGAGGTCTGCGAAATAAGGTGGCTGCGTCCCGGCTCAAAGGTCGGCTACGGCGGAACCTTCACCGCAAAGCGTGCGATACGCACGGCAGTCATACCGATAGGATATTCAGACGGGTTCGGCGTTGAAAAAGCTCACGACGCTTACCGCTTCAGAGACGGCATTTTCTACATTCTCTCTGAGCTCAAACGGACTCTTCTCAGAAAAAAGCTATATGTAAATATTAACGGAAAACCCGCGCGTGTGCTCGGGCACATCGGAATGACCCACACGGTCTGCGATGTTACTGACATCAACTGTGAAATAGGCGATATTGCCGAATTTGACGTCAATCCGATTTATGTATCACCCGATATTCTTCGGGAATATATATAGGCGCGCCACTGCATATTTTAGAATAAAGCAGAGTTTTGTTTCTGTTTTATATAACTAGTTTTCGGAGGTAATGACTATGAAAATGGTAATGGCAATCATTAACGCAGACGACGCTTCAACCGTCGTTTCCAACCTCACGAAGGGCGGTTTCTCGGTTACGAAGCTTGCCACAACAGGCGGTTTCCTCAAGACCGGAAACACAACTATTCTAATCGGCGTTGACGATGAAAAGCTTGAGGAAGTTCTCGCCGTCATAGACAAATACTCGCACAGCAGAAAGCAGCTTGTCCCCGCAACGAGTGAGTTTGGAATAGGAATGATTCCTACCGTTCCCGTTGAGGTGTCCGTCGGCGGTGCAACCATATTTGTCATGGACGTTGAGCGTTTCCAAAAGATATAGCAAATGAATTTTGAATGTTTTTACGGAAACGAACGTGCAAAGGATTACTTTACATCCTGCTTCAAGCGTTCGGCCATCCCCCATGCCGTGCTCATAACAGGTGAGCACGGCATAGGGAAAAGTATGCTTGCGGGGATTATTTCGCGTGCAATAGTGTGCAGCGGTGAAAATCCGCCGTGCGAATCATGCTCCGCCTGCAGAAAATCAAAAAAAGGCTTTCACCCCGACATAATCAATGTTGACGGCGCAAGCCGTGAAGTAAACGTCGATTTCATACGCGCGCTCAAGCGCGATGCCCTTCTGCTCCCAAATGACGGAGAGCGCAAGGTATATGTAATAGACCATGCAGATGCCTTGAATCATCAGTCGCAGGACTCTCTTCTGAAAATTTTGGAAGAGCCCCCGCTGTTTACTTTTTTCATACTGTTATGCTATAATTACAGCGATGTTCTCGGGACTATCTTATCACGCTGTGTGCGTATTCCGCTTTCTCCGCTCTCCGACTCGGATATGGAACGCGTAATACGCGAAAAAAAGCCGGAATTGTCGGACTCTGAGGTTGAGCTTCTCGTTAAAACAAGCTGCGGAATATGCTCTTTTTTGACCGAGAGCGAATATCCTTCCGCGCAGAAAGACGCCGAAGAGCTTTGCCGTGCTCTTATCTCACTTGATGAATACGGCATTTACAAGGCTTTTTCTGCCTTTGAAAAAACTCAGCGAAATGAGCTTCATTTCATATTCAGCGAGCTTATTTACGCTGTACGCGATGCTGTCATACTTTCGTCATCGGCATCGGTATCTCCCATATCCGCCCTTGACAGGAGCCTGCTCCGCGAACTTTCCGAGACATTCTCCGTAAACGAGCTTCTCTCGATTCTCGATATACTCTACGAGGCGAAGCGCGTGTGTCTCCTCAACGTCGGCACCACGCACATAATCGGCGGATTGGTTTGTGATTTTGCTAATATAGCTGCGAAAGCGGCTTTGAAAGGATAGATTACACTTGAAGAAAATTATCGGAGTGTGTTTCCGCGAAGGAGGAAAGGTATATTCCTTCGACCCGGGAGAACATGATATAAAAAACGGCGATGCAATTGTCGTTGAGACTGCACGCGGAGTGGAGCTTGGCTATGCTGACGGCGTTCCGCACTCGGTCGAGGACAGCGAGCTCGTTGCCCCACTGAGAAAGGTTATCCGCCTTGCCACTCCTGCCGATATTAAAACGGCAAAAGAGCTTCGTGAGCGCGAGAAGAAGGCGGTTGTTACCTGCCAGGACAAGATAGCCGCTCACGGACTTGACATGAAGGTTATCAACGCCGAATGTGCCTTTGACGGTTCAAAAATCATCTTTTACTTTACGGCAGACGGAAGGATTGACTTCCGCAGTCTCGTAAAAGACCTTGCGTCGGTATTCAGGACACGAATTGAACTGCGTCAGATAGGCGTCCGCGATGAGGCAAAAATGCTCGGCGGGCTCGGCATATGCGGAAGACCGTTTTGCTGCTGCAGCTTCCTTGATGACTTCCAGCCTGTTTCAATTAAAATGGCTAAGGAGCAGAATTTATCTCTGAACCAGTCAAAAATATCGGGTACCTGCGGCCGTCTTATGTGCTGTCTCAAATATGAGCAGGAAGCATACGAGGACCTTATCAGAACAACTCCCCGCGTCGGCGATACCGTAGAAACTCCCGCCGGGGTCGGCACGGTTTCGGACGTAAGCCTGATTTCGGGCAATCTGCGGGTTAAAATCGGTGATGAAAACGAGTATTCGTTTAAGTCCTTTAACAAGTGCGAAGTATGTAAAAAATGCTGCGGAAGGGCAAAGCAGAACCGCGACGAAAACGCTTCGCCCCGAAGGGATTCAAAACCTGCGCGAGAACAAAAGAAAGCCCCCGCGAAAGACGCGGAGGCCTAAGGACGGATTTAATATCTGTATCTTCTTCTGTGACGGCGTTTTTTCTTGTTATATCTGATAACGAATATTATGTAAAGTATTATCAATACAACGACGCAAACCGTGATTGCAATTCCTATCGGGCTCCCGAGAGCCTTTTTGACGTGATTTATTATATAGAGCGGAATTGAGCGTTTCACATCGTCCGCCGCGACGAGCGTGAGTACCGCATATTCCTTTCCGTCATACCTGACGCTCACCTTTCCGACCTCATCACCCTTTTTTATCGGCGCCTCAAGCGTTTCGGCGGATTCGGGGACAAGCTCTACCTTATCTGCGTCGTAATCCTTTGGCATGAGGCTTGAGTAATCCTCCGTTATGTGGGCGACTACATAGTCTCTTTCCCATGCGGACTCGACGTGCACTTCGCAAACAGGCTGTGCCGAGCTTAAAAGAACTGCTCTTTTGAAGTTCTCAAATCCCCATATCAAGAGTTTTTTTGACTCGACAAAGCTTCCCTTTTTCCCCGTTGTCTCGTCTTTTTTACATCCGAGAACAACGGATATGAGTCTTTGCTCCTTATACTTGGCGGTGGCGACGAGGCAATAGCCCGCGGGCGTTGTGCTTCCTGTTTTCATTCCGTCGGCAAGTGAGTATTTATAGCCGAGTTCCTTGTATTGGGAAATAAGCGAGTTGGTCGTATAGAAAAAGCGTTCCTCCGACATATTTGTCGCCGGAATTGTCGCCTTATCCATTGAACATATTTCGCACAATCTTTTGTTTTTACGCGCCTCAAGCGCAATTTTCGCCATATCGCGTGCGGTTGTGTAGTGGTCTTCATCGTGCAGACCGCTCGGATTCACAAAGTGCGTTCCCGTAAGACCGAGTTCTCCGGCGCGCGTGTTCATAAGATTAACGAACTCGGAAACGCTTCCCGACACATGCTCGGCAAGTATGTTTGCCGCCTCGTTCGCGCTTGCGACAAGCAGGCAAACAAGAAGATTATCAACACTCATTTTCTCCCCTGCTTTGATGCCGACAGTGCTCCCCGCATCGGACAAGCCCTCATATGCGCTCTTGTTTGCAGTCAAAACCTCGCTTAAGTCCGAAACGTTTTCCACTACAAGGAGCGCCGTCATCAGCTTTGTAAGACTCGCGGGATACTCTTTTTCGTCCGCATTCTTTTCATATACGGCATGACCGTCGGCGGCATCTACAAGAATGGATGCTTTCGCATTAATGCTTATATTTTCTATTGCCCCTGCCGAGACGGACATCAGATAAACGGCAAGCATCAGCACTGCCGTAAGCCTTATCCTCTTCATTGAACACAACCTTTCTTTTTTGACAGTCAGTTTTTATTTATTATAACAGATATTATTCCATTAAACAATAGCGCAAGGATGTTCTCAGATGAAACTCAACAGATACGAATCAATATTTATAGCTCTGATTTTCATTTTTACGGTTTCCTTTGTCTGCTCGTTCATAATCCCGTCATCGGGCAAGACAGTTGCAGAAAATCCGCAAACAAAACTCACACATTTTAGTATAGACATAAACGAAGCGACAAAAGAGCAGTTTGCCGGTCTTGAAGGCATTGACATGAGCGCTGCACAAAGAATAATTGAGTACAGAAACGAACTCGGAAGATTTAAAAGAATTGAAGATTTGCTGGCAGTCGACGGTGTTGATTATGCCGTGCTCTATGACAATGAAAGCTTTATAACTATAAAAAAGTAAATTAACGGAGGTAAAAATATGAGAATACTTGTATGCGACGACGAGAAAATAATCGTTAAAGGAATCAAGTTCAACCTTGAAAACGAAGGTTTTGATGTTGAAACAGCTTACAACGGAGAGGACGCGCTCGACATTATACGAAACGTGCATCTCGACCTTGTAATTCTTGATTTGATGATGCCGAAGCTTGACGGACTTGAAACTTGCAGGAGAATACGCGAGTTTTCAACCGTGCCGATTATTATGCTTACGGCAAAGAGCGAGGATACGGACAAGCTTTTGGGCTTTGAATACGGTGCGGATGACTACATAACAAAGCCTTTCAACATACTTGAGCTTAAATCCCGCATCCGTGCAATACTCCGCCGTTCCGGTTCAACATCTTCCAAATTCAAGAATACGCGTCTGATTGCGGACTCGCTTATTATTGACACGGAGCAGCGCAACGCTTACATTGACGGAAACCCTGTACAGCTTACGGCAAAGGAGTTTGACTTGGTTGAGCTCATGATGAGGAATCCCGGCCGTGTTTACAGCCGTGATAATCTTCTCAACATCATATGGGGCTACGAATATCCCGGCGACATGCGCACAGTTGACGTACATATAAGACGTCTCCGCGAAAAACTCGAAGCAAACCCGGCAAAGCCCGAACTGATTCTCACGAAATGGGGAGTTGGTTACTATTTTAAGGCATAACATAAAAGAATATCTCAAATTCCGCGACAGCATTTCTTTTCGGGTTTTCCTGATTTGTATTGCTGCCGCGGCAGTTCTTGCCTTTTTTATCGTTTCACATCAAACCTCGGAGCTAAGAGAGGCTATTTCAAAAGAAAAGCATGAGGCGCTCATATCCGTTGCCGAGGAATACTCAAAACAGCTCTCTCAGTCCGGGCTGTCCTCTGAAGTACGAACTGTTCCCGACGGGGTTCCGTCACGGCGCATTGCTGTCATCGACAACAACCTTACCGTTTTGAACGACAGCTTTGACATAGATGACATGACGGGAAAGAATCTTGTTTTGCCAATCGCTGTCAAAGCGCTCAGCGGAGAGGCGGCCTTCGAGTTTTCCGACGGAAGATATGTTGCCGCCGTACCTGTTACGATTGACAGAGCCATTAGCGGTGCGGTCTGCGTATTTGAAACAGACGACGGTCTTGAGCACGTTTTCTCAGCCGCGGTTTCCTCCTCCAGACTTTCCGCCGTTGTTGTAATAGTGATATCCGTTTTCGCGGCATTTTTTATTTCACTTCTCATTATTTCAAGAACATCAGCCCTCGTGGCATTGATAAAAAAGACGCGGGAGAAAGTCGGCTCGGATAAAATTCCGCTCCGGCACAGCGATGAACTCTCCCCTGTTATACGTGAATTTAACGACATCTACGAATACTTCGATTATGCACAGGAGATGCGCCGTGCATTTGTGTCCGACGCATCGCATGAGCTTCGTACTCCGCTCACGGCGACAAAGCTCTTATGCGATTCTATCACCCAAACAACCGATATGGACACGGAAACCATGCGCGAATTTATCGGCGATATTGTCCTTGAGGTTGACCGTATGTCGCACACCGCAGAAAAGCTCCTTGTTCTTTCAAGGCTCGACAATAACTCCGCCGTCAAGCTCTCGCCCATTCACATTTCCGAAATTGTGCACAATATGATAACGGCCTTTGAGCCGATTGCCTCATCGAAAAATGTTACAATCGAGAGCTATATCGAGGAGGACTGTTCCGTACTCGGCGAGACTGAGGGGATAAACCAGATTGTCGGAAATCTTATAGACAATGCGATAAAATACAACAATGAGAACGGTACGCTCAGAATTTATCTTTTTACGAAGGGCAACAAGTGCGTTTTTATAACGGATGATACGGGCATCGGAATCGCTCCCGAGTACCGCGAACGCGTCTTTGAACGATTTTACCGAATTGATAAATCGCGGAAGCATGACGGGCGCGGAGGCAGCGGTCTCGGGCTTGCCATTGTAAAGCGCAACATAGAGAGCTTTGGCGGAACGATAAAAATAACCGATTCCGTATACGGCGGTTCGCGCTTTATTGTTACCCTTCCGAGTCTTAAATACGGGGACGGTGAAGAACAATGAAAAAAATCATTATCATGCTCATCCCCATTCTGATATTTTCATCCTGCACCTACGGCCCCGCTCCCCAAAACCGCGCCGAACTCTATTATTCGGAAAAAGGCAACGAAGCAAATCTTGTAAAAACGAAGCTCGAGACGGAAGGCTCCGACGAGGAACTCGTGCGCGAGATATTCGTGCATCTGAAAAACCCCGACAGCAAAAAAGCCGTATCTCCGATTCCCGACGGGACAGAGCTTCTCGATGTAGCGGTCTACGGTTCTGTTTGCGTCATTACCCTGCCAAAAACATATTTTGAGAAAAGAGGCACTGTGCGCGCGGTATCGGACGCGTCATTGACGAAATCGATATGCTCGCTTCCGAACATAGATATGCTCACAATTTCGGACGGCGAGTCAATGGTATCCTACACGTCCGACAGTTTTATAACGGAAATTCCGAACACAAAATATAAATCATATACAATCAATCTGTATTTTAAAGACAACGAGAACACAGCCCTCCGCAGAGAGGTGCGGACTATCTCACTCTCAGAGGACGAAATGCTTGAAAAAGCAGTTTTGAATGCGCTGATTGGCGGTCCCCGCGATGATATTGCCGAGGTATCCTCCGCAATACCGAAAGGAACCCGCATAAACGGCGTTTCCATTGATGAAGGCATTTGTGTTGTTGATTTTTCGGAGGAATTTACCAAAAATTTGTCTCACAGTTATGCCGAGGAGACCCTTGCGCTGTATTCTGTCGCAAATACTCTTACGGAACTCCCCATGATAGACAGTGTTAAATTCCTGACAGACGGAAAGGTTCCGGCAGGCTTTTTACATTATGCCATGGCCCTGCCCATCACAAATAATCAGAAATTAATTATGAAGACAGGAGAATGAAAAATGGAAAACTACGCTTTTGAAACTTTAGCGGTTCACGGCGGATATTCACCCGAACCGACAACGCACGCAAACGTACTGCCGATTTATATGACTACCGCATACAGCTTCGACAGCGTTGAACACGCAAGAAAGCTGTTTGCCCTTGAAGAATCCGGCAACATATATACGCGCCTGCAAAACCCGACGAACACTGCCTTTGAGGACAGGATATCCCTGCTCGAGGGCGGCTGCGGCGCGGTCGCCGCGTCAAGCGGACACGCTGCCATTACAATGACTCTGCTGACGCTTTGCACCTGCGGTTCAGAGATAATCTCATCGTCAACCATTTACGGCGGCGCAATAAATCTTCTCGGAAAAACATTTGCGCGCATGGGAATTAAAGTACATTTTGTTGATATAAACGACATAAAGGCAGTCGAAGCTTTGGTAAACGACAATACGCGCGTTATATTTGCTGAATCAATAGGCAATCCCAAGGCAGACATTGCTGACATTGACGCCTTATCGGATGTTGCAAAAAGACACGGAATCCCGCTTATTATTGACAACACATTTGCAACTCCCGCGCTTTTGCGTCCGTTTGAACACGGGGCAAACATAATTATACACTCTTCCACAAAATATCTTGCCGGCAGTTCCACCGTTATGGGTGGTGTAGTTGTTGACGGCGGAAACTTTGAGTGGAAGAGCAACCCGCGTTTTCCCGAGTTCAACACACCCGATGATTCATATCACGGAATTGTTTATGCCGACGCGGCGGGAAAAGCGGCGTTCATTACAAAGCTTCGCACACATATACTGCGCGATATCGGCGCATGTCAATCGCCGTTCAATTCGTGGGTTACGATGCTCGGGCTCGAAACGCTCCCGCTCCGTATGGAACGGCACAGCGAAAACGCACTTAAAGTTGCAAAGTTCCTCGAGTCGCACCCAATGGTTGAAAAGGTTGATTACCCCGCGCTTCCGTCGAGCAAATACTTTAACCTTGCCCGGAAGTATCTCCCGAACGGGACTTCCGGCGTATTTACATTTGAGATTAAGGGCGGACGTGAGGCAGGCGCAAAGTTCTGCGACAGTCTCAAGCTTTTGAGAATAGTCGCAAACCTCGGAGACTCGCGCTCAATGGTAAGCCACCCCGCAACGACCACACATTCACAGCTTTCCGACGAACAGCTTGCCAATGCTGGAATATCCCCGTCTACGATACGCCTTTCAATAGGAATCGAGAATGCAGACGACATAATAGCGGACATAAACAACGCCCTTAATGCCTGCAAATAAATAATATAAAGCCACCGCCTGTCAGGCAGTGGCTTTACTAATTTTTTGAAACTTTTTCCTTACTTTTTGCGTCTTTACTTTACGAAGGTTAAAAGAATATGAATCATCTTTGCCGCCTCAGCGCGCGTTGCGTTTGCCTGAGGGTCAAACATGTTGTTGGGCTTACCGCTGATTATCCCCGCGCGCTGGAGTGTATAGACCGAGCTTCTTGCATACTCGGCGATTGCAGCATCGTCATTAAACGTTATAAGCGCGTTAAGTCCCGGAAGAACCTTTCTTGCAACACGCGTAACGTAACGAACTATCATCGCCGCCATATCCTGGCGTGTAATATAAGCATCCGGAGCGAATGTATCTGACGTAATTCCCGTTACTATTCCTCTGTTATATGCCCATGTAACGGCTTTTGCGTACCATGCCTCGGCAGGAACATCAATGAAAGGATTTCTCGTGTCGTACATTACTTCGCCCGAAATATTTGCAAGAATCATCGCGAGCTGAGCGCGTGTTATATTCCCTTTGGGAGAGAAGTGTCTCTCATCTACTCCCGATACTATGTTTCTGTCTGCAAGGCTTATTACGTAATCGTAGAACCAGTCACCCTTTCTGACATCGGCAAAGCGTTCGGTGTCTGTCGGGTCAACAACCGTTCCCGGCTCAACCCACTTTGCATAGAGAATGGTCGATGAGTAGAGCGGAGTTGAGAAATTAAACGGAATTTTGCAGAGAGCGTCCGTATACCATCCCGCAAAAACATATCCTTCCTTGACAGGATTGTTTGCGAGCGTGGGCAGTGTTTTTCCCACTTCGACATATGCAGTTCCGAACTGCGTTCCGCCGTTAGTCTGGAACGTAACGGGAACCGTCTTTTTCTCTTCCGACTGCTTAACAGCAAAAACCGCTCTTATTGTTACATCTTTTGCGGGCATTTCAAACTCATTTGTGTAGTATGTATCGCTTTTGAGCTTAATATCTTCGGAATACCAACTGTAAAACACAAATCCGTCCTTTGCGGCTGCGGTTATCGTTACTTTTTCACCCTCTTTAAAGCTTCCGCTTTTTGGGGAAACAATGCCGCCGCCCTCGGTTACAACCTTGAGCTCGTACTTTTCTGCTTCTTCCTCAATTTTCGTAAACTCGGCACTGACCGTAACATTCTTGCCCGGCATCTTAAAGCTCGTAGATGCACGTTTCTTTAAGTTTGATACACCGCGGCAGTTCCAGCCCGAAAACTCATATCCGTCCTCTGCCTCTGCGGTAATATTGACAACAGTGTCAATGGCAACATCTCCCTCCGGAGACGCCGTAACCGTTCCTCCCTCAGATTGAACAACCTTAACATTATATGCGTCATTCTCATCATCTGCAAATGCAGTTATGCAGAGCCCTGCCGTCATTGCAACGGCGAGAATAAGCGCCACAACTTTCTTTGATACACTAAGCATTTGTAAATTTCTCCTTTCAGCTCATTTCAGCTTAGTTAATTATAATATTATTTGCTGTTTTAGTCAACACATTAAGAATGTTTTTATTTGTCAGAAAACGCAAACAACAGATTGACTTTTATGCGCTTTTCGTCTATTATATACATATGGGATTGTACTCTTTTTCCTTTTTAAAACAGGGGGCGGAGTATTATTAAATTCGGCTTATCGCCTGCCGAAAAGGCGGTGCCGCAACGCATTTAAATATGCGCGGCTTTGGAGTTGCCATGAGAAAGTTAAAAAGCACGGTATCTGTGATTCTTGCGCTTACGATGCTTCTCTCCGTACTATCGCTCGGAGTGTTTGCGGCAAGCGAGAGTCCGACAGTGAAGTCGGTAACGCTTAACGAGACGCGTTCGGTTGTTACCATTAAGTTTGACAGAGAAATCGAGTCTGCCGTTTCAAGCTATTCGGGAAAATTCAGAATAAGCAAGAAAGGCTCTTCTCTCTCCTCTCTTTCATTTTCTAAGGTTTCAGTTTCGGGTGATTCGCTGATTATAACCCTTTCATCGGTTATTTCCACGCCGAATAACTATATTTCAATTTCGGGCGGTACGCTCAAGAATCAGCCGGACGTTATCAACACGCCGATTTTTGACGGAAGCGAGCCTGCCCTTCTTGATAAGGACAGCGTTGTTCTCAACAGCTCCGAAAAGACGGTTACGCTCAAGTTCAAAAGCTCAATTTCGGGATATCCGAGCGACAGCTCGCTTAAGGACGGATACATAACGCTTGCGCGCAACGGCTCGAACTTCAATGAAGTTATCCCGAAGGACGATATATATGTAAACGGAAGCTCGGGCGAGATTGTTATATCGCTTTCCGAGTGGCTCTCCGGTACTCGTTCCCGTTTCCGCATCGCAACGGCAAAGCTTAAGAATACCGAAAACGGCAACATAAATCTTTCCGACATAACAACGGGGTACATTGACGCCTCCAAGACCTCCGAGCCGCTTGATGTTGACTATGTTGAAACGAGCACTGACAGAAAAACCGTTTCAATATATTTTACAAACAAGATAAAGAATGCGTATTATAGCGGTGTTTCTTCTTCGGTCGCAAACTCGCTTCTTAAGTCCCATATTTGGCTCAGCAGAGGAAGCGCGAATAAGTACGAGCCGCTATCCGCAGCGGACTCGCTTACGGTCGGTCCGAACTACCTCCGCATAGTTTTTGATTCATCACTCTCCTCGAGCAAAAACTATATCAAGGTTGACGCGGGAAGCCTTACCGACTATTACGACGTGCCGCTTGACGAGACTATTGAAACAGGCAACATAACGAGCGGTTCTTCCAACGTTGGAACGCGCCCGTCATATGTAAGCGCCTATCTCTCATCAAGCAAGAAGATTGTCATTAATTTCTCGACATCGGTAACGCGCAATCCGTCGCTTTCATCTTCTGAACTCCGCGACAAAATTTCCATTTCGAGAAACGGCGGATCCTATTCGGCTCTGTCATCGCGCGATTCCGTTACCTTCTCCGGCTCGACTATGATAATAACGCTTTCGTCGGCGCTTACGGGTTCAAAAAACAGGGTTCATGTATCCGCAAATGCGGTTTCGTCTTCAACAGGCGTGCTTCTTTCCTCATCGTTTACGACGTCTTATCTGTATGCCGATTCATATGACGACCAAATCGAATATGACAACGAATACCCTGTATATTCAAAAGTATCATATAATTCAAAAACACAGACGGCACTTATATATTTTAAGAATGACATTCGCACGGTTTCCTCAAAGACGCTCCGTAATTGCATCTCGCTTTCGCGCAACGGCGGCAGCTATCAGACGCTCACTTCGAGCGATGCCGTAACAATCAGCCCGAAGAACTGCATAACAATCGTTCTCGCCGAACCGCTCAAAGGTTCTGAAAACTCCTTCAAGATTGCGAACGGTTCATTGGCCGATTACGATACGGGTTATGTGCAGAGATATGCCATTACGACAGACTATATAACCGCGAGTTCGGGAAACTCCTCCGAGACGACTTCGGACTTCAGTTCAGGTGCAAACACTTCCCTCTCCTCGGACTTCTATGAAATTACTTTAGATTTCGGTCAGCCGATTTCAAACAACTGCGACTCTCTTGAAAGACTTAAGGAAAAAATCGAGCTTTCAAGAAGCGGACGTTTTTCCTCACTCGGCACCGACGATTATGTAAGAATCGACGCCTCTACGGGAAAACTTCTTGTTATCCTCGCAAAGCCCGCAACGGATTTCTCCTCTCAGGTAAGAATCCTCTCCGGTGCGCTCCTTGATAAAAACGGCGACGTGATTTCAAAGGGAATCATTACGGAACCGCTCGGCGAGGCGGACGGAGAACCGAGAACCTACATTAACAATTCAGGCGTTACCAATATTGTCTCCTCGGAGATTTCGGGCAATACGGTAATCGGAACTGTTGACAGTGCATCGGGACTCGGAAGGCTCTCAAGCGGTGCAGACCTCTTGTTCACACTTCCCGCTGACGCCTCCTCCGCTACTCTTAACGTATCTTCCGCCGTTGTGAACGAAGTTGCAAAATACAACGGAAATATCGGAGTATCGTGCAGCGGCACGGCATACTTTGTATCATCATCAAGCCTTAACAATGTAGCTTCGGGAGATACGCTTTCACTTTCGATTTCATCCGCGTCGCAGTCGTCGGTTTCTGCACTTTCTAATGCCGAGTATTCACAGAGCTTCAAAACGGAAGCAGGTGCAAAAAAATTCTCTGCAAGCGTTGTTTCCTCACTCGGAGCAAAGAACTCCGTTACGCACACGGCATTTTCAAAGAAGCGCCTTATGGTTTCGGAGCCCGTCGCAAACGCGACTTCCCGCACGCTCGTCAGAATTGAAAATTCCGGAACGGTTGTTCCTGTTCCCTCAATTACCGAGACATTCGGAAGCATGACCTATGTTACAGCCGATACAAGGGTTGACGGCGATTATGCGGTAATCTCCTCCTCCCATTCGTTCAGCGACACGCCTGCATGGGTTACGACCCCCGCAAACGTACTTGCATCACGCCTCATTGTTCCGAATGCAACGGGCAGTGCACTTAAAGCTTCCGAAGCGATATCCCGTTCCGAGACGGTTTCAATAATGTCGAGGACGCTCGGAATCCTTTCGGACAAGAGCGGAGTCAGCTCGTTCTTTGATTTAGTTTCAACAGACAGCCATTTTTCAGCCGTTATGTCTGCCGTTTCTTACGGACTTATCTCCGGATACCCCGATTCGACTTTCCGTCCGTCGGGTAAGCTTACAAGAGCCGAGGCAATGGCAATCGTTGCCCGCGCTATGAGGTTTATGAACGGCAAGAGCGTTTCATCATCATCGGAAATTACGCTTGAGCAGGCAAGAAGCATAATCTCGAAGTTTACTGATTCCGGCACAGTTGACAGTTGGGCCGCATCCGACATTGCCGAATGTGTTCAGGCGGGAGTTGTAAACGGCGACAACAACGGCCGTTTAAACCCGAAGAAAAACGTAACACGCGCAGAGCTCATTCAGCTCATGTACAATGTTTTGAAGAGCTGCGGAAAAGTCAAATAAGCAATATAATAAAAGACATCACCCCGTCATTCGGGGTGATGTCTTTTTTGTATGCTTCGGATTTTTGAAAAAACCGCTGCAAGGTGTTTGTTTTCCTCAGTTCTCTCCGGAAATCCCTCTGCAATACAGCAAACAGCCGTGCCAAGGAATCAATCCTCGGCACGGCTGTCAAATTCATTTTTTAGTTTCTGTTCTGGAACATTCTCATAATAACGTCATACGGGTCGTCGTCATCGTCAGAGGACGAATCTGCGTTTTCTTCCGAAGCCGTATCCTCTTCGGAGAACTTCTTAAACGCGTTATCGGCAGAGCTTTCGGATTTCTTTTCTTCTTTCTTCTCCGCCTCAAGGGGAACGGACTTGCCCTCAAATCCCGTTGCGATTACCGTTACGCGGATTTCATCCTCGAGAGTCGGGTCAAACGCCGCACCGAAAATGATGTTTGCCTCATCGTGAGCAGCCTCGCGAACCATCTCTGCCGCAGTCTCAACCTCATCGAGGCAAATATCGAGAGAACCGGTTATATTGATAATTACACCGTGAGCTCCGTTGATTGACGTTTCGAGAAGCGGGCTCTGAATTGCCATACGCGCGGCTTCCGTTGCCTTATCCTTACCCGACGCGCGGCCAACACCCATATGCGCATAGCCTGCGTCCTTCATAATCATCTTAACGTCGGCAAAGTCGAGGTTTACGAGACCGCCGCCGCTTATAAGCTCGGAAATACTCTGGATAGCCTGACGAAGAACGTCGTCGGCAATCTCAAAGGCGTTGAGGAACGTAATCTTCTGCTCCGAAACACACTTAAGACGTTCGTTCGGAATGACGACGAGAGAGTCGACATTATTACGGAGGTTTTCTATTCCCTCTTCTGCTCTTACCATACGTGTTTTGCCCTCAAAGAGAAACGGCTTTGTAACAACACCGATTGTGAGAATATCCATCTCACGCGCAATTTCCGCAACTATCGGAGCGGCACCTGTTCCCGTTCCGCCGCCCATGCCCGCCGTTATGAACACCATGTCGGTGCCTTCGAGCATTTTTTTAATTGCTTCACGGCTTTCTTCAGCCGCTTTCTTGCCTCTCTCCGGGTCGGAGCCTGCGCCGAGACCCTTTGTGAGCTGTTCGCCCAACTGAATTTTATAAGTTGCGCAGGACGCGCGGAGCGCCTGCCTATCCGTATTCATAACGATGAACTCAACGCCGCGGACGCCCGAATTTATCATCTGGTTTGCCGCATTTCCGCCGCCGCCGCCGACGCCGATAACTTTAATTGGTACTATAACATCTGCACCTGAATCCAACTCGAAAGGCATATGTAAAATCCTCCTTGAGATTTTCTTTTGTAATTCCCTTAAAACGGCAGGAGCCGTGTTGAAAAATCTGATATTATTATTTTATATTTTTTTTCCCGAAAGGTCAATAGCAATAAAAGGATTATTATAACTTTTTTTGATAAAAATTGTCTTATTGTTTATTTTCGCCCTCGGGTGCGGGTTCTTTTTGACCTGCGTCTGTTCCGCTGTCCGAATTGTCCTTCTGATTTTCCCCGGTGCTTCCGAATTTCTCCCCATCAGACTCGGCTCCGCTCTCCGACGGGACAGAGTCTTCGGGCTTTTCGCTCAAATCTATATCGTTATTCGGGCGGAATCTTGCCTCTTTTATTGCGCTTACGTTTATTTCGCCCTTATCAAAATCGTTTAATTCGTTAATTACTGCTTTGAGCATTTCTATTTTTTTCGTCAGTTCCGAGGCGTCTCCGAGGTTTACCCGGAATCTGTTTGCATAAATGAGATTTATACTGTACAGCTTGCTTATTTCTATTCTCCCGACATTCGGGCAAAGTCCGGTTTCGCACAGTGCACCGAGAACTTCCTTCAGGGCCTTCATTCTGTCCTCATTCTTCAGGACGAGACGTGCTCCCACACTCGGTGCGAGAACTTCCGCACCAACGACCTTCGGAACGCTTACGTTTGTTCCCTCCGGAATCATTTCGAGAATGTATGCGTTCTTATCAACCAGCCAGCGGTTCCCGTCGGAGACGACATACCCTGCGGGCGTTCTCTCCGTAATCTCAAATGTAAACGTATCGGGCAGATGACGGCGTATTTTTATCTGCTCAATATAAGGATATTTCTTTAATATGCGGTCGGCAACGTCAAATTTGTTCACCATGAACATATTGTCGCCGACTTTTATTCCCGATTCGGCAACTATTTCTTCAGGCGTATATTTCGTATTGCCCGTAACCTGAATATCCGCAACCTTCAGAAAAACCGTTACGGAGGTTATTATTGCTCCCACTACTATTAAGAATGTAAGGAACGACATGAAAAATCCTCCGCCGCGCCTGTGTCTTTTTTTATACCGTCTTCTTGCCACTTCCGTTCACCCCACTATACTCTTTCTATATCTGCGCCGAGGGATGAAAGGGATTTTTCTATCTCCTCATACCCACGGTCTATATGTCCTATCTTATCTATTTCGCTCTGCCCCTCCGCCGCAAGCGCGGCGATAACAAGCGCTGCCCCTCCGCGAAGGTCGGTAGCATCAGCCGAGCAGCCGTAAAGGTGTTTTACTCCGTAGACAAGTGCGATTTTACCCTCTACCTTAATATCCGCTCCAAACCTTATAAGTCCGCTTATATGGCGGTACCTGCCGTCAAATATGTTTTCGACAAAAACGGATGTTCCTATACATCTCGTTGTAACTGCCATGAGCGGCGGTTGTGCATCCGTCGGAAATCCCGGATACGGCATCGTGCGCACCGTGCGAAGGGCTTTCATCTCGCCTTTCCGCGATATTTCCGCGAAATCCCGTCCCGCAAGCACCTCACATCCGACTCCTTCAAGCATTGACATCACCGTCGATATATGCTCCGGAACTATGTTTTCCACACGCACACGCCCTCCGCAAAGTGCGCCCGCACACATATATGTTGCCGCGCATATCCTGTCGGGTATTGCGCTGTATTCCGTTTCGTGCAGTTTCTTTTTACCCGCTACGGTGATTGTGGAGCTGCCCGCGCCGCTTATATCTGCGCCCATGGATATAAGAAAATTCTGCAAATCTTCAATCTCGGGCTCACGGGCGGCGTTAACTATGCGGGTTCTTCCCTCGCACGCAGTTGCCGCAAGCATGGCGTTTTCGGTTGCGCCGACGCTCGGGAATGACAGAACAATGTCCTTTCCGCGCATACGTCCCGCACGGCAGGTTATCGCTCCGCCCTCCTCCTCAATCCTTGCACCGAGTTTTTTGAGCGAGGAAATGTGGAGGTCTATCGGTCTCGCGCCGAGCTCGCACCCGCCGGGTGCAAACAGCGAAACCTTCCCGCACCGCGCAAGCACCGCGCCCATGAATATTACCGACGAGCGCATCTCACGCATCATTTCGTCGGGGATATCATTTCCTGAAACATTTTTTGAATCTACCGTTACGGTGTCTCCGTCCAATGACACCTCACATCCCAAATACCTCAAAATATTTATCGCCGCGTCAACATCTCTGAGTCTCGGGCAATTATGTATAACACTTACCCCCGAATTTAGTATTGTTGCCGCAAGTATTGGCAGAACGCTGTTTTTTGAACCTTGTATACGCACTGTTCCGTCCAGAATTCTCCCACCGTTAATAACGAATTTGCTCATATCAGACGGCACCCTCCCGAATTTTGTTTCTTATACGCCATCCTATGACTTTTCGGGAAAATGGGTTACATCCGAGCCTATATTCGGTTTTTAACTGCGAGTTTCATTATTTCCGCATATATGCGTTCAGCCGAGTCAAGCACTGCATTTTCTGTCAGCTTTGCCGACATTTCCGCGCGTTTTGGCTCATTTTCAAGCAATTTTCTTGCCGTCGAGTACATTACCTCCGGCGTTGCGTCTTTTTCTTCTATGACAACGGCGCCGCCGTATTTTCTGAGCTCCTCGGCGTTTTTTAATTGGTGATTGTCCGTAACGTTCGGAGACGGAACAATTATTGCCGGTTTCCCCACAGAAGTTATTTCCGACAGCGTACTTGCTCCTCCGCGGCACATTACGAGGTCGGCCGCGGCGAGTACGCGCGGCATATCGTCTATATATTCGCGAACGGTTATATATTTGTTTTTTTCAAGGTCTACGCCGTTTTCGAATATCATGTCCGAGAGCCATTTGTATCCGAATTTGCCGGCGGCATGAATATGGTAAAACTCACCGCCGTTTTCGCTCTCAAGTTTTATGAATCCCGCCGTTTTTATATTCATCTCACGCGCGCCGAGCGAACCCCAGAAGCTGACGAGCAGCGGACGTTCGTCAAGCCCGAGCTCGCGCCTTGCGCGTGTGCGGTCATACATAAGTATATCACCGCGGACAGGATTTCCCACAACTACGCATGACGCACGCTTTGATATGTATTCCGCACTCACGGCATAGTTCAAAAGCACTCGGCTGAGTCTCGGTGCAAGAACACGCGCGGCAAGCCCCGGGTAGGCGTTTGACTCATGAACAAGTGTCGGAATATTCATCCGCGCGGCCGCAGACAGCACCGGAAAGCACGCATAGCCGCCTGTTCCGAATACTACATCGGGAGAAAAATCCTCAATAATTTTTTTTGCTTCACGCTCTGCGGAAAGCAGATTTTTTACTGTTTTTATGTTTTTAACAAGCCCTGACAAACTCTTTTTTCTGTCGATACCGCTTGTTTCTATAAGCTCTGTTTTATAGCCTTCCTTCGGAACGAGACGTTCCTCCATACCGCCTTTCACGCCCACAAACAATATATCGTCATTCGGGCGTTTTTCACGGATTGTTCCGGCAACTGCGAGCGCGGGGTTGATATGCCCGCCTGTTCCCCCGCAGGTGAACATAAAACGCATTGTTTTTTCCCCCTAACCTGCTTTTTTTGCGGGGATGTATCGTGATACCGAAAGAACCACTCCCATTTCGGCGAGAAGAATCAGAAGAGCCGTTCCTCCGTAAGAGAAAAACGGAAGTGCCGCGCCCGTTACCGGGAGAACACCCGTAACAACTCCGATATTGAGAACCGTTTGGAGCGCGACCATTGTCGTGATTCCCGCTGCAAGGAGCGAACCGAACTTATCTCTGGCGTGGAGGGCTATCCAATAACCGCGGATTATCAAAAGCGCGAACAGTATGATTATTATTGTTGCCCCGACAAAGCCGAGCTCCTCGCATACTATTGCAAATATGAAGTCGTTATGCGCTTCGGGGAGGTACAGATATTTCTGCCTGCTGTTTCCGAATCCGAGTCCCAAAAGCCCGCCTGAGCCGACGGCATAGAGGGACTGGATTATCTGATATCCGTCGCCCTTCGGGTCGAGAAACGGATTTAGCCACGTCTGTACTCGCTGGCGCGCGTAGTCGAGGAAGCTTATTGCGGCAAATCCCGCAACGCCGGCGGTTCCGATTGCTCCCGCGAACCAGCCCCAGTGCGTACCGCCGATAAACATGAGCGCGGCGCCGACTCCGACAATTAGTATTGCGCCGGAAATGTGCGGTTCAAGGTACATCAGCCCCCCTATTACCGCAAGAATTATAATAAACGGAAGGACACCGTATCTAAACGTGTGCATTTTTTCGGAATATACCGAAATCATGCTTGAAAACATGAAGATTACCGCAAGCTTTGCCACCTCTGACGGCTGGAATTGGAACAGACCCAGGTCAATCCATCGTTTTTCGCCGTAGTTACCTTTACCGACAAGCAAAACGATAATCAAAAGCGCTATCGCAATAACCATAAGAAGCGGTGAGTACTTGCGGAAGCGTCTGTAATCCATAAAGCTAACGACAAACATTATGGCAATTCCTCCTATGGCGAAAATGCCCTGTCTCATAAAGTAGTAGGTTGACGCCTTATTCTCATAATAGGCGGTGGCATAACTCGCCGAAAACAGCATTATAAGACCGATTCCCATGAGTACTATTACGAGTATCAGAAACGGATAATCAAGGCTTTGACGCTTTTCATCTTTTTTCACAAGCGTTTTCTTCCCTGAAAGTGCCTTTTTCATATCAACTTACCCTTTCCCTAAAAAAATCTTGCCGATATGCTTGCAAATCCTATCAATGCGCCTATTGCGGAAACTGTCATAAACACCGCGCAGATTTTCTTTTCTTTCCATCCGCACATTTCGAAATGATGATGTATCGGCGACATTTTGAACAGGCGCTTTCCGTGTGTCAGCTTAAAATATGTAACCTGAAGTATTACCGACAGTGCCTCGGCTATATACACAATTCCCATGAGGAGAAGCACAAGCGGAACATCGTATGCAAATGCCATACCGCAGACCGCACCGCCGAGGAACAATGACCCGGTATCACCCATAAACACCTTAGCCGGATTGAAATTATAAATCAGGAATGCCGTCAGCGCACCGAAAAGCGCAGACGCAAAAAGTCCGACCGTGGAATATGACATATACGCACCGATTATTGCAAATACGAGCGCGACAGGCATTGTTACGCTTGCCGCAAGTCCGTCTACGCCGTCGGTTAAGTTCACCGCGTTGACGGTGCCGACGATGGCGAGGAGCATTATTATGAGATACGGCACCCAGCCGAAATTTACCGTTATGTTAAAAAAGGGTATATACAGTGCCGGCGTTAAATCTCCGAGCATACGGAGGAGTGTAAGGAAAATCGCCGACGCGGTAAGCTGGAGTATAAGCTTTTGCGGAGCCGTCAGCCCCTGATTTTTCTTTTTAATAATTTTTGCATAGTCATCAACAAAACCGATGAGCCCGAAAACGGCCGCAAAGGCGAACACGATTATATGACGGAAGTCGCCGTTTTTCATGTGCGGAATCCCCATTACGAGAACCGCCACACCTATTCCGGCAATAAACATTATTCCGCCCATGGTCGGCGTTCCCTGCTTACCCATGTGCCATTTAGGCCCTATTTCAAGTATTTTTTGACCGAATTTAAGCTTTTTCAGATACGGAATGAGTATTTTTCCGAAAAAGTATGTAAAAAGAAACGCAAACAGCGCCGTAAGCAAATACTCCCAAATCATCGTTTACTTCCTTTCGCCCTGTAAATATTCAAGAACCTGCCACATCTTTGTGCCCCAACTGCCCTTTACAAGAATTATATCGCCTTTTGAGGCAAATAGCGAGAGTCTTTTTGCAAGTTCTTCCTTATTGCCGAATATTTCCGTTTTTTCACCCGCGCCCTTTTTATAGCAATCCGCAAAATCCCCGCATACAAAAATGCAGTCTGCCGTTTGAGCGGCGCATTCGCCCACCTTTTCATGAAGCAATTCTGCCTGATTTCCGAGCTCAAGCATATCCCCGAAAACGCAGATACGCTTTCCCTCGCACTTCATACTGCCGAGAAGCGATACTGCCGCACACATGGAGTCGGGGTTTGCGTTATAGCAGTCGCGTATTATTGTTATTCCGTCAAATTCGTAAATATCCTGACGCATACCCGTATTGACGAATTTTTTAAGACCGTGGGCTATCTCCGAATCGGTCATGCCGAGAGCTCTTCCGACAGCTATCGCGGAAAGTGCGTTGCTGACATTATGAGCTCCGCCGCAGCGGATTTCAAATATTTCGCTGCTGTCCCTTACGGAAAAGACGGTTTTTTCTGCAGCGGTGCTGATAATTTGTCCGAACACATCACACCGTTCATTTCTCTGCCCGAACCACACGGTGTTGTTCCGAATATCTGCGCGCGAGTTCCAAAGAAGCTCATTATCACCGTTCAGCACGGCAGTTCCGCCCTTTTTTAATCCTTTCAGAATGTCAAGCTTTTCGCGGAGAACGCCTTCCCGCGTCCCGAAAGCTTCGAGGTGGCTGTTGCCTATTGTAGTTATGACAGCTATATCCGGCGACGCGATTTCGGCAAGCGGGAGTATTTCCCCGAAATGATTCGTTCCTATTTCGAGAACTGCCGCTTCCGTTGTCTTATCCATTCCGAAAATTGTTAGCGGAAGACCGATATTGTTATTATAATTACCCTGAGTTTTATACGTTTTGAATTTTTCGGAGAGAACGGCGTATATCATTTCCTTCGTCGTCGTTTTTCCGACGCTCCCGGTTATGCACACTCTCTTTGCGGGCAGGCCGTCTATATATCCTTTTGCAATTTTGCCGAATGCGGAAACAGTGTCGTCAGTTACAATCTGAGGTATTGATACGCCATCCGTCTTGTGCGATACGAGTGCGCAGGCCGCGCCCTTTTCCTCCGCATCCCGAACGAAATCATGTCCGTCAAACCTTTCGCCTTTTATTGCGACAAACATCTCTCCGCCCGAAACACCGCGGTTATCCCGCACAGCCCCGCGAAAACCAGTGTTCTCTCCGCAGAGACTTCCGCCGCAGAGCTCTGCCGCACGCCGCGCGCTCATTTTTTCCATAAGAACTATCCCCCAAAGTATTCCGCAACTATCTCGCGTTCATCCATGTGATGTTTTACGTGGTTTATCTCCTGGTAAGTTTCATGCCCTTTTCCCAGCAATGCAACTATATCGCCAGCGCGTGCTATGTCGAGGGCATGGAAAATAGCTTTTTTCCTGTCTGCTATCGCTTCAAAATCGTTTCTTATCTCACGTACCCCCGGGATAATTTCTGATATTATCGCCTCCGGGTCCTCTGTGCGCGGGTTATCCGACGTAACTATGACAACATCCGCAAGAGATGCGGCTATGCGACCCATTTTTGGGCGCTTTGTTCGGTCTCGGTCGCCGCCGCACCCGAACACAACTATTGTCCGTCCCGTTTTTACATCGTCAATCGCGCGGAGAATATTTTCCATTCCGTCGGGCGAATGCGCGTAATCTATCATAACGGTATAGTCTGTATCTGTCGGCACTACCTCTGCCCGTCCTTTTACGCCTTTTACCCCGCGCATGAGTCCGCTTATTTCGGGAACCGTCATACCAAGCGCTATCAGCGCGCAGGACGCCGCAAGGGCATTATATACCGAGAATCGTCCCGGTATTCCGAGTTCTATTCTGCCTATCGTGTTTATTCCGACAAGCTCAAAACCGATTCCCCTCGCGCGGTATTTTATGTTTTCGGCTATATAGTCTGCGCGGTTAGTCTTTGCCGAATATGTAATAAACTTCGTTTTTCCGCTCTTTGAGATTCTCTCTCCCGCGGGGTCGTCAATATTGACTACGCCGATTTTGGAATGTGAAAACAGCTTTGCTTTTGCCCTTTCGTAATTTTCCATTGTTTTATGAAAATCGAGATGGTCTTGTGTAAGATTTGTGAACACCCCGACATCGTACTCTATTCCCCTTACGCGAGAGAGCTCAAGCGAGTGCGAGGACACTTCCATTATTACGTGTGTGCATCCCGATTCTTTCATCTGCGAGAAGAGCTTCCAAAGCTCATTTGACTCAGGCGTTGTCCGCTCGGTCGGAAGCACGGTTTCGCCTATCATATTTTGGTTGGTTCCGATAAGCCCGCACTTTGCACCGTTTTTTTCGAGGCACTGCTTTATCAAATATGTTACGGTCGTTTTTCCGTTTGTACCCGTAACTCCTATCATCTTCATATCCTTTGCGGGATTCCCGAAAAAGTTTCTTGACGCGTCCGCAAGGAACGCACGGGCGTCCTTTACAAGTATTCTGTCGGCGCACGATGTGTTTTCATCGTCCGTAACAACGACGGCCGCACCGTTATTCACCGCCGAATCTATGAAGCGGTTTCCGTCCGTTTCAAAACCGCGGACGGCAACAAACAGAAAACCGTCCTTAATTTTTCGTGAATCGCACTCTATACCGCTGATTTCCGTATTTAAACCGCAACTGTTATCGATGATCTCTATTCCCTTTAGTACCTCCGTAAGCTTCAAACGGCTCACTCTCCTATCAGTAATTACTTGACACGCCCTCGGATACGCTGTCAACATCGTAGAACTCAACGCTTACAACCGTTCCTCGTTTGAGTTTTGTTCCCTCGGCATACTGTTGCTTTGTTGCGCCTACCGCCGAGGATTTCTTATCCACAGCCCCGCTCGCTTTCATGTACAGTCCTGCATTTGCAAGTGTTTTATTCGCAGCTTCGGGCGTCATGCCGATTACCTTCGGCATTGTAACCTCACTCGTATCGGCCTTGCCTCCCATATAGACGATTATGGTAGAGTTATTTGGGATTTTCGTGCCTTCGGCGGGTATCTGGTCCGTTACGGTTTTTCCGTCCCCCACCGTTTTGAGTGTCATTGACGAATAATTTCTGCTTGAGCTTAAAAGGCTTCGCACGCTCTCTGCGGTCCCTCCTATAAGGTTCGGCATGGTTGCTTCCGCGCCTATCATCTCATCGGCCGAGTATGTCGGTTCAAATCCGAGATACGGCAGTATCTCTGCAAATACCTTTCCCGCGACAGGCGCGGCAAGCTGACTTCCCTCGTAGTAAACTCCGCGGGGAGTATCGAGTATTATAAGTATTCCGATTTCCGGGTCTTCCATAGGAGCAACTCCGAAGAAGGAAGCTACGTACTTATTGCCTTCCTCTGCCTTATATTCGTCGCGCTTTTCCGAAGTACCCGTTTTCCCTCCGATTCTGTATCCGGAGACGCGTGCGTTTTTACCCGTACCTGTTGCAACTGTTTTTTCAAGCGCTCCGTTTATGAAGTCGGACGTTTTCTCCGAAACGACCTGACGCACAACCTCGGGGTCGTACTTTTTCGTAACTATGCCGTTATCGTCAACAATTTCCTTGACTATATGCGGCCGCATGAGCTTTCCGTCGTTTACGACCGCGCCTACCGCGCAAATCATCTGCATCGGCGTTACCTTGAATGTCTGGCCGAACGAAGCAACGGCAAGGCTTACCTTATTTTTCGGATTTTTAAAATCTTTTTCATTAAAGAAGTATCCGCTCGCTTCTCCGATAAGGTCAACGCCTGTTTTATCAAGAAGTCCGAATGCTTCGCAATAGTCGTAAAACTTCTCGTTTCCTACACGCGAGACTATATTCATCAGCGCGCAGTTGCATGACTTCTCAAGAGCCTGAGAAAGAGTAACCGTGCCGTGTCCCGTTCTCTTCCAGCAGTGGATATTTCTGTCCGCAACACGCATAACGCCCGGACAGGCAAACGATGACGATTCGTTTACGGCGCCCTCCTCATAGCCCATAGAAACCGTGAGGATTTTGAAAACAGAGCCCGGTTCATATGAGTCGGATATGAATTTATTTCTCCACGCCGCCTGTAATTCGTTTGAGCGGACGGTTTTTTTCTGGTCCTCGGGGGCCTCTTCTATTTTTTTGAGTGAATTTGCGTCGATTATTTCAAACGGGCTGTTGAGGTCGAAGTCGCCCATTGTTGCCATTGCGAGGATTTCGCCCGTTTTGATGTTATATACGATTCCCGCACCTTTGTTTTCTATCTTTCCGTCAGTAACGGCTGTGCCGAGGTGGTTTTCAAGTACCTGCTGAATGGTTTCGTCTATTGTCAGAACTACGTTTTGTCCGTTCTGGGCGTCATAATACTCCTCATATTGGAACGGCATTTCCGTTCCGCGGGCATTTTTTGCCGCAATTACGCGTCCGGGCATTCCGCGGAGCGTGCTTTCGTACTTCATTTCTATTCCGAAAAGCCCTGTATTTTCATCTCCGCAAAAGCCTATAACCTGCGATGCAAAAGCTCCGTAAGGATAATAGCGTTTTGTATCTTCTGCAAGGTGTATTCCCTTTGCCTTCGTCTCTTTGATTTTCAGCCGAAGTGCCTTCGCTTCTTCAATTTCTATCTTCTTTTTGATTACCTGATAGTAACTCTTTCTCTTTTTTGTTTTTTCGAGGACGGACTCGTACCCGACCCCCTCAAGCGTTTCCGACAAAACTCTTGACGAGAGCTCGCACGCCGCGTCGTCCTTCATTTCAGCGGGGGAAATGAAAACGGTTTCAGCCGTTGCGCTTACCGCGACCTGCTTCATGTTCCTGTCGTATATAACTCCGCGTTTCGGCGTTATAACCGTATCGCGGGTCTGCTGCTCTATCGCTTTTGCCTGAAAATCTTTATACTGTATTATCTGTGTTTTTACAAGAGCTCCGACAAGAGGTATAAACACGATTATTCCAAAGAACATCATGCAAATTATTATTCTGTTCAGTATCTTTCCGCCCGGACCTTTTCGTGCCATAAAATCACCCCAAGTATATTAACAATGCGGAGAATGTTCTCGACAAACTCCGCCTGTAATCCTCTGTCTATAATCTATTATCGCAAGAGGTTCAATATTCCGTCAGTTTATATACTCAATAATTGAGGAAAAGCCCTTTGCAAGCCCGGCTATAAGACCCGCGCCCGTTTCTTCCTTATTATTGCCGCATGTCTCAAATCTGTCCCCGCCCGATGTTGTAACATACGTTATCTGCGACTTGTCAATCTTGCTCATTCCGAGGTTATTAACGGCATAATCGCGCACTTTAAGCGAGCCCATGCGCTGGTTCTTGCTGATTTCAAGCATCTGCACTTCTTCACGAAGCGACTCAAGCTCATTTTTCTTTTTCCTGTTGATGTCCGAAGCTTCCGTAAGCCCGACATAGCTGAAAAGCATCGCCGTCAGCATCACGAAAACGACAACCGAACAGAAAACCGAAAACGGAGATACAATATGCTTGCTTTTTTTCTTTGCCACCGTTTTTGTTTTTGCTTTCTGCGCTGTACGCTCTTTTTCAATTTGCTCCCTTACAATCATTCTTCTGTCGAATCGCGACAAATCGTAGGCTACTCTCTTTTCGGCAACAGCTTGCATTTTTTCTCCATCCTTTATATTTTTTCGGCTACTCGAAGCTTAGCCGACCTTGAACGCGGATTCTCTTTTGTTTCCTCCGCCGTCGGCAGTATCGGTTTATTCGTTATAATTCTCATAGTGGGCTTTTTCCCGCACACGCAGACGGGAATTGAGCTTGGGCACGTACACGGTTTTTCCGCTTTTTTATATGCGTGCTTTACTATTCTGTCCTCAAGCGAATGAAACGTTATAATCGCCGAGCGTCCGTGCGGAGCAAGTATATCAGGAAGTTTTCCGAGCAGTCTTTCAATCTCGCCCATTTCATCATTGACTGCAATTCTCAGCCCCTGGAAGCTCCGCTTTGCGGGGTGCTGTTTCTCACGGAGTGCGGAGGCCGGCATCGCGGACTTTATAATGTCCACAAGCTCAAGCGTCGTTTCTATTTCCTTCTTTTCACGGCTTTTCACTATCGCCGCGGCTATCTTTGCGCTGTATCTTTCCTCTCCGTATTCAAAGAGGATACGCTTAATCTCATCAAAGCTGTATTTATTGACTATATCCCGCGCCGAAAGGCTTGAATCTCTGTCCATTCGCATATCGAGCGGGCCGTCCGCCATATACGAAAAACCTCTCGATGCCTCGTCAAGCTGCGGGGACGAAACTCCCAAATCAAGCAGAATCCCGTCTGCTTTTTGAGAAATCATATCCGGAATATCGCAAAACTCGCCTTTTAGAAAACTTACATTTTCACATCCCTTAAAATTCTCTTTTCCATATTCTATCGCGCTTATGTCGCGGTCAACGCAGATTAAGCGTCCGTTTGGTCCGAGCCTTTTGAGTATCTCGCCCGAATGACCGCCCCGGCCGAAGGTCCCGTCTATATACAGCCCGTCCGGCTTTATGGCGAGTGCTTCAATGCACTCCGAAAGCATTACGGGGAAATGGAAGTTTTCCATTTTATATTCCCGCCTTGTCCATAACATCGAGAATTTCATCGGATGTCAGGTTCTGTGCATTCCAATTATCCTCATCCCAAATTTCAACGTGGTCTACCATTCCGACCGTTACGAGGTTTTTTGAAAGGTTTGCATACTCACGAAGCGCAGTGGGGACAAGTATTCTCCCCTGGGCGTCAGGCTCTGCGTCCTTTGACGGAGCGACAAAAAAGAGTTTCAGTTTTCTCGCGTCCTTAGTCGGGAGAGATTGGATTTTTTCGACGAACGAGTTCCATTCGTCAGACGGATAAAGTGCGAGAGCTCCGTCGAGCCCCTTTGTAAGTATGAAGCTGCACCCGAGTCTGTTTCTGAAAGCGGACGGAACAAAAAGGCGGCCCTTTTCATCCATCGTATGCCTGTATTCGCCTCTCACAGCTTCACCTCCTCACAAATTACCCACTTTTCTCCACTCATGTTTATATTATAAATGCAGACGCGAAAAAAATCAATAGGTTTTTTAATATTTTTTTACAAAAACTCGGTTCAATTTGTATTCATATTGTAACTTAATGCACATTTATATTTTTATATTGCGGAAATTACAGTGGTGGAAAGTGGTAAATGATTTTTGCAACAAAAAACACGGCGGCGAATGCCACGGACTGATAACGAAGTATTGAACAAAACAGTTTTCAGGCGCAGCAAAGGCAAAAAAATCACCGAGAGAAGCAAAAAGCATTTCTCGGTGATTTTATTATATGGGGAGTTGGAACGGCAGTTTTTCGGATTTATTAAATGAAGGATGCCAAAAAATTCGTTGGCAGGTCTCCTTGCAAAAAATCCTTAAAACCCTTTGCTTCTCTTATGCAATCCTCGCTTTCTCGAAAAAAATCAAGAATGCCAAGCGAAAATCATTTGACACTCTTCCTTATCCGCACATTCGATTATTTCTGTGTTCTCCGTCACTATAAGAGCAGAAATCAAAGGAGGTCTAACTGATGAAGCAAAAGTATTACCTTGCGCTTACAAAGGAGGAATGGCGGCTTATATCGGAGAGCAGATACACTGATGCCGTGGATGAGGTGCTTGTTAAAGTGGCAAACGCCAAAATCAAAAAATCAAGGTTAAAGAACGGAGGACTCGAATATGGAAAAGTACATTACAGACGAACGCACAGGGCTTAAATATGAGTTGATATGTAATTATTACCTCATCGCCGGAGATAATGAGCCGGGGAGGAAGAACAGAAGCCAATCGGGATATGGGGACAGCGACATCTTCGCTATCTGAAAAATCACCGCAAAGTACACTATGCCAATCTGCCAACAAGCGGTAAACCGAACAACTATCTTGCGGATATTGATAGGCAGGCTGAGGAAATGTTTGAACGGCCTACAAGGCAAATGGCAGCATCAGAGGATATCACAGAACGGATGAAGGCTATTGATCAGACAGAATGGGTAAGAAAAATGAACAACATAAGAAATCAAGCTACAGAAATCGTAAATAATGATCTCATATACGCGCATTGAAGGCAACCCGCAACGATTGGTCGATCCGTTGCGGGTTGCTTTTGTAAAAAGGTTAAAGATAGTTTTGAAGTTTCTTAGATCGCTTGGCCTGCGTGTCTTCTCTGTATGAGCTTAACAACCTCCACAACGGGAATCACCAAAAAAGCCAGGCCGAGGGCGATTCCATATTCTGTCCAGCCGACCGGGGTGAAGCCGAAGGCATTTGCCAGAAACGGGATCTCGAGCAAAGCGGTCGTCAGGATCAGCGAGCCGATCATGGCGGCCCACAAAACCTTGTTCTGCCCCCGCAGGCTGAAAACGGATTTTCTTTGCGAACGGAGGTTGAAGGAATGGAATATCTCGCACATGGACATGGTCAGAAACGCCATCGTCATCCCATGCCGGGACGCGTCTACGGGCAGCGAGAAGACCCCGCTTTCAAAGAAATGACCGATGAGATAGGAGATTATTGTCAACGCGCTGACCAGAATTCCCTGATAGAGAATATCCACAAGCAAGCCGCCGGAGAAAAATCCCTCTTTGGCGCTCCGGGGCGGGCGGCGCATACTGTTCGGCTCGGCTTTTTCCATGCCGAGCGCCAGCGCGGGGAAGCAATCCGTGATCAAATTGATAAACAGAAGATGCACGGGATTTAACAGGGTAAAGCCCAGCATTGCTGCGGCGAAAACGCCCAGAACCTCACTCATATTGGAAGCGAGCAGAAACTGTATGGCTTTTCGAATATTCTCATAGATGCGGCGGCCTTCCTTGACAGCGAGCACGATCGTGGCAAAATTATCATCCGCCAAAACCATATCGGCAACATTCTTTGTGACGTCGGTTCCCGTAATTCCCATTCCGATTCCGATATCGGCGGATTTTATGGAGGGCGCGTCGTTGACACCGTCGCCCGTCATAGCGGTCACGGCGCCGAGGGATTTCCATGCGTTTACAATCCGGGTTTTATGCTCGGGCTGCACTCGGGCGTAAACGCTCGTTTCCCGTACCTTTTGCAAAAGCTGCTCGTCGGAAAGCGAGTCCATCTCGGTACCTGTGATTGCCCGGGAAGCATCTGCAAGGATCCCCAATTCCTTGGCGATGGCGACGGCGGTATCTTTATGATCGCCGGTGATCATCACGGCGCGGATCCCCGCATGGCGGCATTCTTCGATGGCGGCCTTGACTTCCGGACGCACCGGGTCGATCATCCCTGTAAGGCCGAGGAAGGTGAGATTCTGTTCCAGAGCTTCCGGGGTGTTTTCCGCCGGTTTTTCTTCCCAGTCCCGCCGGGCGACAGCCAAAACGCGCAGCGCCCGGTCGGCCATGTTTTTATTGGCCGTTAAGAGCTCCTGACGTTTCTCATCGGTCATGGGAAGTGCTTTCCCGTTTTCCAGATAGCTTGCGCAGCGGGCGATCACGACGTCGGGCGCTCCTTTGGTATACTGCACGAATCCTTTCTCGGCGCGGTGGATGGTGGACATCATTTTCCGCCCGGAATCAAAGGGGGCCTCGCCCACGCGCGGCTGCCGCGCTTCCAGCTCCTGCTTTTTCAAACCGGCGTCACAGGCGAAATTCACCAGGGCGCATTCGGTGGGCTCACCTTCGGCTTTGTTTTCACTGTTCAGGAAAGCGTCGGAGCACAGGGCCATAGCCGAGGCGACAAGGGCTTTCTCTCCGACATGCTCCACGACCGTCATTTTATTTTGGGTGAGGGTACCGGTCTTATCGGAGCAGATGACCTGGGTGCAGCCAAGGGTCTCCACGGCGGTCAGCCGGCGGATGACGGCATTTTCCTTTGCCATTTTCGTGACCCCGATCGAGAGGACAACGGTGACTACCGTTGCCAGACCCTCCGGGATGGCGGCGACGGCCAACGACACGGCCACCATAAAGGTTTTTAATATGACTTCAAGGGCATGACCGCCTGCGGCCAGTTCGCCTCGCGCCATAAAAAGGTTGAAGAAGAAGATGAACACGCAGATTCCGAGAACCATTTTAGAGAGAAGCCCGCCGAGCTCATCCAGCTTTTTCTGCAAGGGAGTTTGCTCCTCTTTAGCGGCGGAAATCACGTCAGCGATCTTGCCCATTTCGGTAGCCATCCCGGTTGCGGTGATGACGGCTTTACCGCGCCCGTAGACGACAGTAGAGCCCATATAGCACATATTTTTCCGGTCGCCGAGCGGTATATCCGCCTGCTCCTGCGGGGCTCCGAGTGCTTCCAGCACCTTATTGACCGGCACGGATTCTCCGGTGAGGGCGGCTTCCTCGATTTTTAGGGAGGCGCTTTCCAGAATCCGTCCGTCGGCCGGGACGGCGTCGCCGGCTTCCAGCAAAACGACATCGCCGGGGACAAGGACGTCCGAATGCAGAACGACCGGTTTACCATCGCGCAAGACCTTACAGGTGGCAGCCGTCATGCTTTGCAGCGCCTCGATCGCCGCTTCGGCCATTTGCTCCTGGATCACGCCAAGGAGGGCGTTGAGCAGGACGACGACCAGAATGATGATCGTTTCCGCCCATTCGCTCTCACCCGAGAGCATCCCGGTTAGAGCGCTGACGGCGGCGGCAGCCAGCAAAATCAGCAGCATCGGATCCTTGAGCTGGAGAAAAAAGCGTTTCAGAAAGCCCGGTTTTTCCGCTTCCTTTAATTTATTTATCCCGTATTTTTCCTGACGGGCCTGCGCCTGTTGGGTGGTTAATCCCGTTGGGCCGGTTTGCAGCTCCCGCAGCGTTTCTTCGGCGGATGATTTATAATAATCAGTCATTTCTGCGTCTCCTTCTCAGTAAAGTAATCGATCCTTTTTATTTCTGCAAGTACGACTTGATGATCCCTGATCTCTTTTATTGTCACCGATATGTTATCAAGTTTAAGCTCTATATTTGTTTTCCCGTCATCCGGTATTCCCTTCAAGCGGTCAAATATGCACCCGGTAAAGGTGTTGATATATTCTGTGTCAAAAGTAACACCTACCGCCCTCTCTATTTCGTCAAGCTCAGCATTGCCGCTGATTTCCCACGTGTCGCAATCTAATTGCCTGATTTGAGGTTCTGCCGTTTCCGAAATTGAAGGGTTCTCCTGAAGCTCCCCGACAAGTTCTTCAATCAGATCCTGTATTGTGACAACGCCTGTCAGACCACCGTATTCATCCAAAACAACAGCAAGTGTATTATGCGTCTGTTTCATATTTTGAAACAGGACATCAGCCTTCACTGTTTCCGGTACAAAGTATGCCGGTTCTAATGCCGAGCACATAATATTATCCCGACTTTTGTCCTTTTCTCTTAAATAAACCTTCGCATTCAGCACACCCACAATTCTGTCGGGAGAACCATCACAAACGGGATATCGTGAAAAACTACTGTTGCATATGACCTTCTCCCAAGTTTCATCGGTATCCTCCAACCAGAGCATTGTCAAATCGGTGCGATGTGTAAGAATCTCCCCGACCGACAGATCATCAAACTCGAATACATTCTGTATGAAATTTTGTTCATCTTTATCGATGGCTCCGATTTCACCGCCTGTTTCGATCATCATGCGTATATCTTCTTCACAAATTTGTTCTTCCTTTTCGTTAGGATCAATACCGAGCATCCTTAGCACGGCATTTGTTGAAACGGACAAGAGCCACACGATCGGTTTAAACAAAACCGAAATCCCGCTGACAATACCGGACACCTTGAGAGCCAGTGCTTCGGATTTTTTCATGGCAATTCTCTTGGGAACCAATTCGCCGAAAATCAGTGTAAAGTAAGATAGGACAAGTGTAATAAAAATTACGGATAAAGTATCCAAGGTGTTTCGGGGCAAAGTAACCCCTAAGCCGACAAGCCAATCAACAAGCGGATCTGAAAAACCGTCAGCCGCAAATGCGCTCCCATGAAGCCTGACAGCGTAATGGCGATTTGAATCGTAGACAGAAATTTAGCGGGCTCTTTTAAGAGTTTTCTCAATCGCCTCGCTTTTTTGCTTCCACGCTCGGCAAGACGATTGATCTTTGATTCGTTTACAGATAATACGGCCAGCTCCGCACCGGCAAACACGGCATTTAATGCAATCAGAATGATCTGTATCAGCAGCAAAGATACAATGAAATTGTTCATATAGACACTCCTTATTAACAATTGGTGTTCGCTGACAGTGTTTACAAAACGCCTCTCACGCTATTCCAAGTATCTATTACGAATCATACGGAAATTATCTCGGTCAGGGTCCGGGTCTGAGTCCAAATTCATACTTGTTTTCTCCTTCGTCTTATTATGAGTTTTTAATGATAACTTGTTCGATCACATCAGCGGCGTGCTCACACAAGTCACAGCAATGTTCAAGACTTTCGTATATAGCCTTTGCCCCTAACAATGTTTTAACGTCTGACGAGGAGCGGAACAGCCTGTATATGGCATCGGTATAAACATTGTCAGCCTCGATTTCTATATCATTGACTTTTACAAGCAAGGCTCTCAAAGAATCCGGTTTCTTAAAGTTCTTTAATTCGTCTGCTGCTTCCTGCAACGCCTTAACACACCTGTTGACAATTCGGGAAAGTTCCGCCGTATTCTCAGGAATCGCATCAATGTGATATATATAAGCGTCCAGTATTACTTCATCGATAGCGTCCGTTATGTCGTCAATGATCTGGACAAGCCGAAGAATATCCTCCTGATCTATAGGTGTTATAAATTCAACAGACAGTTTATTTAAGATATCATGGTGAACAACATCCGCTTCGTGCTCGATCCGGTGCATTTGGTCTCGATAGGCATTGATGCTCTCCGCATCATATTTGCATAAAATTTCCTCCAATAAATTGGAGGCCTTCACGCTGTAAGAAACCTGCTGTTTGATCATTTCAAAATAATCGTTGCGTTTTTTTGCCATCTTTCATTCTCCTTTTCTTATGCAAACATATGCAAAAAGAGCTTTGCCATAATAAAGCCCAATAATCCACATCCCGGAAATGTAAACACCCAGGTCAAAACCAGTTCTTTTACTATTTTCCAATTCACATTGTTCATTCTTCTCGCAGCCCCCACCCCCATAATGGCGGTTGTCTTTGTATGCGTTGTACTGACGGGGATCCCGGCAAGTGAAGAAAACAGCAGACAAAGGGTGGCTGCCAAGTCCGCAGAAAATCCTTGATACGGCTTGAGTTTCACCATGTCCATTCCGACCGATTTAATGATCCGATAACCACCGATAGAGGTCCCGAGACCCATAACAGCAGAACAAAGTACCATCAACCACACCGGAATCGTAAAATTCGATATATCGGAATGTCCGCCGGAAAAAGCTGCGCCGAGAAGAAAGATTGCCATGAATTTTTGTCCATCCTGTGCACCGTGCATAAATGCCATGGCTGCGCCGCCGGCAACTTGTGCTCCGGAAAAGAATCGATTTGCTCGGATCCTGTTGCAATGCCGTGAGCAGAGGAGCGTTAGTTTTGATACAACAAAGCCAAAGGCAAAACCCAACACCGTAGACAACAGTATCCCGTATATTACCTTCATCCACTCAGCGCCATTAATACCGGAAAAGCTATTTTGGATAGCTACGGCTGCACCGGAAATACCGGCGATCAACGCATGACTTTCACTTGTAGGTATGCCGAAGTACCAAGCAGCGGTTGCCCATATCACGATAGCCGCCATAGCAGCACAGAGAGCGACAAGTGAGATGTGCGCATTTCCTCCGAAATCCACCATATTATAGATCGTCATGGCAACCGAGGCATTCACGGCGGTCATAACAAGAACGCCAAGAAAATTAAACACCGCCGCCATAACGATGGCTTTTCGAGCACTGATGGCCCTTGTCGAAACACAGGTGGCGATAGCGTTTGGCGCATCAGTCCAGCCATTGACAAGAATAACGCCCAGTGTTAAAACTGTTGATACCATCAGCATCGGGCTGTGGTACATTTGTTTCCAAAATTCCGGTAATCCCATTGTTATTCCCCGACTTTCCGTTCTTAATTTCGGAATCTAAATTCCTGCGGAATGGAGTTGCCCTCACGAGGCCCATTGACCGATTTTCAACAATCCGTCTTTACTGCCGGAAAGATACAGCGTATCCCCTGAGCCAAACAAGTAATCCGGTTGTATAATATCCATTACCCGTCCGGCGCTTTCTATGGCAATAATATTCAATCCGAACTTCCCCCGCAGATTTGCACAGGCAACACTTTTCCCAACAAGCTGTTCCGGCACCTGCATTTTGGAGATGTTGATCTGTTCACTCAACCGAATAATATCAAGTTCCTTTACCGTTCCCAAACGTGTTGCTAAACGAATCGCCATATCCCGCTCCGGATAGACGACCTCTGCACCGAGTTTTTCCAAAATAATACCGTGCTCAATGCTTGTAGCTTTCGCCAGCACCTTTGGTATTCCCAAGGAAACCAAATTCAGGGCTGTCAGAATGGAGGTGTCCATTTGTTCTCCGATGCAGACCACGGCAACATCACAGTTCTGTATTCCCGATTCTTCCAGTGTCTTTTTATCTAAGCATTTCACGACATAAGCATTTTCGGTCACTTCTCTCATCTCACTGACCTTATCCTCATTTCGATCCAAAACGATCAATTCCGCACCGGACGCAGCCAACTCATTTGCGAGTGCGAAACCAAATCGTCCAAGCCCAACTATACCATAAGTCGTTTTTTTATCGGGTTTATTCCCAAACATACCGATTCTCCTTCATCCGATAGAAATATTTCCCTCCGGAAAACTGATGTGTTCGCCTCTGCTGAAATACCAGAGTGACGCCACGGTCAACGGTCCGAGTCTGCCTATGTACATAATAGAAATCGACAGCAGTTTCGCTCCGACACCCAAATCGGTTGTTATGCCGGTTGAGAGTCCAACTGTTCCAAAGGCACTTGTGACCTCAAAAAGTGCATCCATTAACGAAATTCCCGGCTCCAGTATTGCCATAAGCCATGTGCCTGCCGATACAAGTGCTACCGCCAACAATGTTATAATAGACGCTTTTCGAAAGGCGTCCTTTGGGATTGCATTATGAAAGGCTTTCTCGGATCTGTTGGTTGCCGCTGATTTAATGCCTTGTATTAAAACAAAAAGAGTACTGGTCTTAATACCGCCCCCGGTAGAACCGGGAGAAGCGCCGATAAACATTAAGGCGGTCAATACCAAAAGTCCTGCGTTTGAAAAACTTCCTAACGGATAGGTTGAAAAGCCTGCTGTTCTTGCCGAGACACTGTGAAAGAAAGCACCGAGCCATGTCACATTCTCGGTTAGCTTAAGAAGAAGGGTTCCAACAATTATCAGCACACCGCTTACCGATAACACGACTTTAGCATGCATGGAGTACTTTCCGAAATCCAGCCTGTACTGCCACATCTCCCGAATGACAAGGAATCCTATTCCTCCGAAAAAAATCAAGCCGCAGGTGACCAGATTCAACATAATGCTGTTCTGATAAGGAATCAGATTTTGAAGATTCCCGAGTATGTCAAAGCCGGAATTGTTGAAGGCCGCCACGGAGTGAAACAAACTGATTCCGATTGCCTTTTGGAGAGGATAATCTTGAATGAAAACGAAAAAGCTTAATACTGCTCCGATAAATTCAATGATGAATGTCGTAAGCAATACGCTTTTTATAAAACGGACGATACCTTTATTGGAATCGAGATTGGAGGCCTCTCGTATCAAGCGTCGGCCTTTCAGATCCAACTTCCTGCCCATAGCCAAAATGACGCCGGCACCGATGGATGTAACGCCAAGTCCTCCGATCTGTATCAGCAGAGCGAGAAAAAATTGTCCGATCGGAGTAAAGGTATCTCCTGCGTCAACAGCTATCAGCCCCGTTACGCAAACTGCGCTTGTCGAAGTATACAGAGAATCGATATATTTTAATTCAACGCCCTCCCGCACGCTGCACGGAAGGATCAAGAGTACCGATCCGATTAAAATTACGGCGGCAAATCCTAACGAAATAAGACGCGCCGGTGATTGTGTTTGAAGGAGCTTTTTCATTCCTCGTTACCTCCATTCATTCGGTAACCGACACCGAGTTCATTGGAAATACACCAAGATTCTCCCGGTTTTACGCCGAATTTTCTTCGTATATTGGCCATATTGACCTGTAGCCTTTTTGTGCTGCCCTCGTCGGGATACCCCCAAATTTCCTTGATGATTGCAGAATACGTCATCATCTTCCCACAGTGCTCGGAAAGAAACGCCACAATGTTATACTCCGTTTGAGAGAGACCGACCTCTTGCCCGTGAACGAACACTTGTCTTGCATCGTAATGAATCAGCAGATCTTTTGTCTGAAATGTACCGATCGGCAGTTTTCCGCTGTCGGCACGATGCTGATAATTTCGTAATACCATGCGAATCCGCGCAAGCAGTTCAGCCGAGCTGAAAGGTTTTGTCACATAATCATTTGCGCCGGCATCCAATGCGAGGACCTTATCGGTGTCATTGTTTCGTGCGGATAAAACAATTATCGGGGATAGCGAACTCCTCCTCACAAATTCAAGAAATCGCATTCCGTTCATATCCGGAAGCCCAAGATCAAGTATTGAAACATCCGGCAAATGAGAGGTAAATAATGTAATTGCAAGATTACAGGTTTCAGCAAGAATCACCTGGTATCCGGCTGCACCCAGCATAGTCGCCATAACCGACCGGATGTTCTCATCATCCTCTATCAGCAACACCTTATACTTATTATTGGTCATGACTGATTTCTTCCTTCCCGATCGTAAAACGGAATAATGCGCCGCCGTTTTTTCGATTTTCTGCCGTAATCATTCCGCCATGTGCTCTGACGATCGTTGAGCAAACAGATAATCCGATCCCGGCATAACGACGATGGCCTTGTGTCATATCCTGCTGCACCTCATAGCATCCCGAAAAAAGGGTTTTTAACCTGCTTTCTTCTATTCCGCAGCCGTTATCTGCAACCTCAAACACAACCTGATCCGCTAAAGTAAAGGCCTTGAGCGAAAGTACCGTCATGCCCTTTGCGTGATACACGGAGTTTTCCAAAAGATTGAGGAGAACCTGTTCGATCAAAATCGGGTCAACATCGATGATCACAATATCATCCGGCACAGTCACCTCGACTTTTTGCTCCGGATGGCGCTGATAAAATTTAGCAACAGAGGAATCGATCAATTCGTCCAATATCGTCGTAGTCTTGTTGATCTTCATCGTCTCGTTATCGATTCGGGTAACTGACAGAAGATTTTCCACCATACGGATAAGCCATTCGGAATCCTCTTGAATGTTCGACAGCATTGTTTCTTTTTGTTCCTCTGTTAAAGTTTCTTTCTCGTCCCGAAGAAGAGAGCTTGCGCTATAGATGGCGGTCAGCGGTGTACGCAAGTCGTGGGAAACGGCACGAAGCAGATTTGCGCGTGTTTTTTCCCTTTCACTTTCCGCTTTTGCCTCTTCATAGGTTTTGATTTTTGTCGTCAGCATTCCGGTAATGACAGCAATAGCCAGCATAATAATTGCCGAGATCACATTTACGGGGGTTATAAAGTCAAACTCCAAAAACGGATAGGTGAACGCAAAGTTAATGGCAACTGTGCCTACGACAGATGAAAAGATTCCGTAGAAATATCCGTCAGTAAAAAGAGAAACAATAAAGACAGAAAAGACAAAAATCGTTGTTATGTGTTCTTGCACCTCAAGCCGCTGAAATATAAGACTTATTGCGCAGGCTACAACCAACGCAAGCATCGTTATGATTATATTTCTCAAAATGCTTTTCTTTTTCATTTCTGAAGCTCCTTATAACGGTAATGATTATACCATAGGTTTGGTTAAGATATGGTTAAGGCACTCGGCAACAGATTTCTGCTATACTTTTGTCTTTCCTGCATTGCAAAACCATATACCAACGGCCTTTTCGTCGGGTCTATTCAACACAAAGAGCTTTCCGCATTTTATCTAAAGCGTTGTTGTATGTACGTTCGGATGGCTTATCGGACTTGCGGCTGGCGGAGTGGGAGATTTCTTCAAAGGTCATAGGCTTTATGGGCTTGTACTCGATTTCACCGTTTATCAGCACTGCTTTCCCGACCGACCGTCAGGTGTCGCAGAAGCCCAAATGCTTGGCAACCGTGCGCTGTTCCCGGTAGATCAGTCTGTCGTATGCCTGATGCAGCGCGTCATATAGCACCGCTCGGAAATACAGCTTGTCCGGCTGCGAGGTTGTGTCCACCGAAATGTCTTTGCCTGTTTCCTCGCCGTCCTCATCGTATTGCCG
>CAKSEF010000008.1 GCA_934446465.1 uncultured Oscillospiraceae bacterium | reverse complement strand
TTTCAAAAAACTAATAAAGTACCGGCATGAGAAATTCATATCGGTACTTTAAAGTTATTCTTCATTATCCGTGTCCATGTGCATTTCTAATCTGTAATAGATATCTATGTCGCGGATAATATCATCAATATCATAACCATTTAGTTCAGACGTCCACTCTCTCAATTCATTTATGGTAATAACTTCCTCAACGGCTCTTTCATACCGTTCACGGATGACCCTCATGCCGCTTGCGTGTTCTTCTATGTACGCTTCAAGGTCTTTAAGCACTGCCTGTTTACTTCTGTTGGTCTTGATTACAAAAGAAATCGGAAAATGCATGACTTTATCAATATCAAGCAAATATTTATCATAACTGCTGACCTCAGTAACCTGAAAAAAACGACCGACGGGGCGCATCACAAAATCTATACCGCCGTCGTTTGCGTTTGTTCGTCCGGTTCTGAACAGTTTTAACTCCTCTGCTCTGACAGTTTCCGGAGTATAACCGAAATAAACCTTGACATTCTTATAGTGATTTCTGAGAATGGCATAACTAATTATTTCAAAAATTCTTGCCTCGGCATCCTCATTAAGAAGAGCAGTGATTCGTCTCTTTTTTTCGGCGTAATCGGTCAGTTCCTGCATCTCTTGCAGAGCCTGAACGAGGGCATGGTCCTTTGCAATCAGCAGGTCCATGTATTTTTCAATAATCTTTTTTGCAGTTCTGCTTATGTCGGTCTCTCTAACATACAAGTAATCAATATGCAACAAGTATTTGCCATTGTCGATGATAATCAAATCATTGGTGATAGCCGGAAATTTGTTCTTAAACTCGCCATTCACACGAGAGTTGAGCGCATGGTTCTGCAGCTTACTGCCACCATACAAACTCCGATAATGGTTGAACAGCCGCATGTAATCATATCCGCCAAAGTTTCTGTACTTGTCCGGCTGATTGTAAAAATCTTCTTGGTAAAAGTACAGAATGGAGTAAATGGCATAAATATTTGCGAGACTTCTTCTGCTCTTGCTGTTACCATGAACTGCCTTCATTTTCTTATCCAAATACTGTAAAAGCAAGCTGGAATCATATATTTCCTGATACTTTTCGTGGTATTCCGTCTCAAGTATCTCTTTTACAAATTTTTCTGTAATCTCCATATCAATCTCTCACATACTTTGATTTTGCCGAAGTTTTTCTCACTTTTTCCTTAACAAGTGCTTTTCCGTTATATTCGATGGCAATTCCCGTTCTTCGGAGACCAATTTCAAAGTATTCCTCATTCATATCAATACCAACTGCCACTCTACCAAGCCGAATAGCAACGGCAGATGTCGTAAATGAGCCGGAGAATGGGTCAAGGACAATATCTCCGGCATTAGAAGATGCCCTGATAATTCTCTCCAACAGTGCCTCCGGTTTCTGCGTCGGGTGATTTTCATATTCCTCCATCTTAAAACGAACACGACTGAAGTACCATACATTCCCCGGTACTTTTTCCGTGTTATACGGCTGCGGCGGGTCTTTGCGATAATCAATCAGTTTTCTGTCTGCGCCGGTCTTTGCTGCGACCATAATATCCCGGTGATTAAAGATGTACTTTGCTTTTGCGCTTTTGTTAATCATCAAAATCGGTTCATACAAAGAACCGTATATATTTTTAGACTGCATGCCGGAGCTGTCATAGGTCCAAACAATTCTGCAAAGAACATTATATTTTTCATCTGCATATATATCAAGATATGGCATGTGCTGGGTAGCCGTCATAAGATACATCGAACCGTCATCGGTGAGTATTCGCATACATTCGTCAATCCACACTTTGCACCAATTTATATATGCTTCGACGGTTTCCCATTTATCTCGGTTATTTCCAAAATCCTTGCCTATGTTGTATGGAGCATCCGCGAAAATCAGTTTTACAGAATTGCTCTTAATTCTCCTAAGCACCTCGAGCGAATCACCGAGTATTGCCATCGAATTATTGCTGTGCATCTCTGTAATACCGTGTGTATCAACAAACATATTCGCAAACGGATATGCTGAAACATTATCAGTTCCGGTGTTTTTGGAATCAAATGTTAATGGTCGATTCATTCCCCGCTACCCCTAAACAGCTTATTTACAGATAGTGTAACACAAAAAACTTTGTTTTTCAATCATTATGGCATCAACGGTGCAGTTTTAAAAGCACACATTTCCTCTTGGCTTATCCTTTCGGGGGCTTATTTTACGTGCGCGGAAAGTAACTTTTCAGAACTTTTGTGTAAGTTATCCGTATTGACTTTCGTTTCGTATTTTGGCATTATGATTACATACTCTGATTATAGGCAGAGCTAAAAGAAAGGAGCAATAATCATGATTAGGATTTTTTGCGACAAAAAGGAAAAAGACCTTTATAATTTCTGGAATCATATGGTTTTTCACCCCACTAACGCAATCGAGGACGACTGGGGGCAGATGCACCTTGACAAGCTTGCCTCCGAGCACGCGGTGCAGATGGTGCGCATCTATTCCCTGTTTGAAGAGAGCGTAACCCTCGGCGCGGACGGCAATATTAAATATGACTTTACGATGAATGATTTCCGCATAGATTCTCTCTTAAAGCGCGGACTCACTCCATACATAGTATACGGACTGCTTCCTCCGTTCATGGCTGCGGAAAAGGACGAATCGCTCCTTGCCCCGCGGTATAAAAACACATGCTTCAGCAGAAGCTATCCGAGCGATTACAGTCAGTGGGAGGAAATTTGCCGTGTATACACACAGCATCTGATTGACCGCTACGGCGAAGACACAGTTTCAACATGGCACATCCACTGCTACAACGAGCCCGACCTTAAGCACTTCTTTTATTGGAACGCCCCTGACTGGAAGACGCGCGCGGTCGAGTTCTGCAAGATGTACAAAGCCTATGTAGACGGCGTTACATCCGTAAGCAAAAAACTCTTAATCGGCGGCCCGGGGCTTGCTTTAGATGTCCACAGTTTTGATTTCCTGCGTTATTTCCTCGAATTTGTAAAGAAAAACAATCTGCGCCTTGATTTTATAAGCCACCACGATGCCTATGGCACAAGCTCAATAGGCATGATTACAGGAGACGCGCCTCTGAACGCCCTGAACGGCGCCGCCGGAACAAACGAAGTCCGCCGCATTGCCGATATATGCGGATTCAAGGACACACCGCTTCTCTGCGACGAATGGGGCGGCTGTACCGAGGGTTATCTCGGCTCGGATATATGCCCGAAACTTGTTTTTCGCGAAAACGAAATCTATGCGGCATACTTTGCAAGAATGATTACCTACTTCGATTCTGTCGGCATAACAGACCCATTAGTTATCTGCATGTCAGGTGCGCACGACCTTGAGACGGACTTCGGCGGATACCGCAACTTTTTCTCAAAGAGTTTCTATCCGAAGCCTATTTACAACGCATTTGTCCTTGCCGGAAAGCTCGGCGAGGAAAAAATGTACCACTGGGTTGACCTCTACCCTCGCATAGAGAACGGATATATGGGAACCATGATGAAAGACATTTCCGTTCTTCCGTCAAGGCACAAGGACGGCCATTTCTCGATTCTTCTCAGTTATGCGGATGACGCCTTTGAGCGCGTGCTTCGTTCAATTACTGCGGATGTTGCCTTTGACGGGCTCGGCGGAACATTCCGCGTTACGGGCTGGAGGATTGACGCCGACCACGCAAACGCAATCCGCAAATTCAACGAGCTCGGCAAACCGCAGAACCCGACAGAGGAGCAGAAAGAGCAGATTCGCGAGTTCGGCAGGCTCAAGCCCGAAGACCTCGGCACGGTATCTCCCGAAAATCCCGTACTGCATCTTCCGCTTGAGAACAACACGACAATTCTTCTTGAGCTTTACCCCGAAAAATAATATAAAACCGCCGATATATCGGCGGTTTTCTTTATTTAGTCCCGAAACAGGCGGTTAAGCCTTTTCTGCATATCAGAGAGCTCTTTCTCCGTTTCGTCCGAATTATACGTTATTTCTATCACCGCGCCCTCGCCCGCTCCTTCGGGGACGAACGCGCGCGGGAGGTTCTGAGAGCTCCCGTCGGAAAGCTCGCACACGGCAAACTCCCCTTCAAATCTGTCGATAATAATTTTCATCTTTTGCGCTCCTTTCATCGGGTCGGGTTGCATTTTGAGCACGGGTCATATCCGCCGCCCTTGGCATCGACAAGTGATATCGATATTTTACTCTTGCTCAGGTATTGGCATCCGGCGCTGTGGTACTTGCCGCCCGTTTTTGTAACATAGACCGTCTGTTCTTTCTTTTGGGACGTCTGTGCGGGAGTGCTCGGAGTTGTCTGCACCGATGCCGCGGGCGGTGCCGTCGTATCCTTATACAATGACGGACTTGAGTTTACGGTTATGTTCCCGTTATTGTCCGCCGTTATGACTACCGTTCCGCTTTCGTCCGTCCTGTAAACCTTTGCTCCGGCGGAGCTGAGCGTCTTAAGCGTTTCCCCGTGCGGGTGGCCGTAGCTGTTTCCCTCTCCGCATGATATCACCGCGTGCTTCGGCGAAACATTTTTTATAAACTGTGCCGAGCTTGACGTTTTTGAGCCGTGATGACCGACCTTGAGTACGTCTGCGCGGACATCGGACGCATTAAGTGCGCTCTCGACTTCTTTTTCAGCGTCTCCCATGAACAAAAACCGCGTTTTTCCGTAAGTTATTTTGACGACTGCGGAATAATTGTTCAGATTGTCGTATTTCTCTTTCGACGGTGAAATAATTTGAACTTTAATTCCGTCCTTGTCGAGAATCGTCGTCCCCGCCTTTGCCGTGTACAGAGGGATATTTTCGTCTTCGATTTCATCTACCGTCTTCGCGAATGCCGATGATGTATGCACGACGTTCGGCATATACATTTTCCCAATGTCATACTCGTCGAGAACGTCCTTCATTCCTCCTATATGGTCCGAGTGCGGGTGCGTTGCCACGACATAATCAATCCTTGACACCGAAAGCCCGTCAAGATAGTCCGTAACCGCGCGCGGGGATGGCCCTGCATCTATCAGGAGCTTTTCCCCGTTCGGCAGTTCGACAAGCTCACTGTCGCCCTGTCCGACGTCTATATAATGAACTTTGATATCATTCTGTATATTTTTGCCCGAATTTGACGTTTCGTTTTCGGAATTATCACTGTTTTCTTCCGAAAAATTAAGCGCGCCGTCATCAGAGTCCGCGGGCGAACCGCCGTTTTCGTTCAAAATGTCTTTGGGGAACGGCGTCTCCCCCGAGGGACCGCAGCCTGCAAGCAATGAAGCGACAAGCATGGCAATAATTATTGTGATTGCGAGTCTTTTTCTATTCATCTGATTTCACTCCGTCATATAACATATTGCAACATTATTTTACCACATATAGGCTTAAAAGTAAATATATTACGACGCTGTTTTCAGACAAAAAGCCCCAAAACAAAAAAACGCAAAGAGCGTATTCGCTCTTTGCGTTTTTTCTCTTAGCCGCCGAGGTAGGCTTTCTTCACATCCTCGCTCTGCATTAGCTCCTTACCCGTTCCCGAAAGAACGATTTTGCCGTTCTCGAGAACGTATGCACGGTCGGAGATTGCAAGCGACTTACCCGCGTTCTGCTCTACGAGCAGCACCGTCATTCCCGTCTCGCGGAAGTCCTTGATTATATCAAAGACCTGGTTTACGAGGAGCGGAGAGAGTCCCATTGACGGCTCATCGAGCATCAGAAGCTTCGGGTGGCTCATCATTGCCCTGCCCATTGCAAGCATCTGCTGTTCGCCGCCCGAAAGCGTACCCGCAGTCTGACTGCGCCTCTCGCCCAGCCTCGGAAAACGCTCGTATATATTTTCTATATCGCGTTTTATCTGCTTTTTGTCCGTCTGCGCATATGCGCCGAGGAGAAGGTTTTCATAAACCGCAAGCTCCTGAAACACGCGTCTGCCCTCGGGAACCTGAGTCATACCGAGGTGGACTATTTTATGGCACGGCATTTTCGATATGTCCTGCCCGTCATAGACAACGCTTCCCGAATGGAGCGGAATAAGCCCCATTATGCTCTGCATGGTTGTTGTTTTTCCCGCGCCGTTTGCGCCGATGAGCGTAACTATCTCGCCCTCGTTAACTTCAAAGCTGATTCCCCGAAGCGCGCGGATTACGCCGTAATAAACCTCAAGGTTTGAAACTTCCAATAATGCCATTTTATCACTCCCCTATATAAGCCTTCATAACCTCGGGGTCGGAGAGCGCCGTTTTCGGGTCGCCCTCGGCGAGAACCGTTCCGAAGTTCAGTACCATTATCTCATCGCAAAGCCCCGACACGAACTTCATATCGTGCTCGATAAGAAGTATCGTCATATCAAATTCGTCGCGGATACGGCGTATTATGTCCATAAGCTCCGCCGTCTCGTTCGGGTTCATGCCCGCCGCGGGTTCGTCAAGAAGCAGGAGTTTCGGCGATGTTGCGAGCGCACGCGCGATTTCCAGCTTTCTCTGTTTTCCGTAGGGGAGGTTGCAGGCGAGGTTGTTTCTTTCGTTTTCAAGGTCGAATATTCTGAGTATCTCCTTTGCGTGGTCGCGCATACGCTTTTCGGTGTCATAGTGCGCAGGGAGCCTCAGCATACTCGAAAACGGATTGCATTTGTATTCCGGTCTGTTATGGAGACCCACAAGCACATTTCGTATAACGCTCATGTTGTTAAACAGGCGTATATTCTGAAATGTCCGCGCAATGCCCTTGTGGTTTATTGCCTCTTGGCTTTTTCCCACGAGCTCCTCGCCGTCGAGGAGGAATGTGCCGTAGGTCGGGCGGTAAACTCCCGTTATCATGTTGAACACGGTCGTCTTCCCCGCGCCGTTAGGCCCTACAAGCCCGTACAGCTCGTTCTTTTTTATTTTAAGGTTTACATCCGAAACGGCTTTCAGTCCGCCGAAGGAGATACCGAGGTTTTTAGTTTCAAGCATATATTCGCTCATATTATTTTTCCTCCTTCTTGGGCGGGTCTGCCTTATTCGGGTCGCTCTTCGGAGTAACCTCGGTCGAGAGTATTTCGTCCATTTTTATCTTTGTCGGTACGACGTGCCACTCTGCCGCGTCGTCCTTTATTACCTCCGGCTTCGTCTTGCGTCTTCTGATCAGCGTGCGCAGGCTTATCTTCTCCTTGAGCGGGAGGAGCGCGGGCGCATTGTTAAAGAGAACGACAAATATGAGTATGAGCGCGTAGATGAGGTATTTAAGCGCGGCAAGGTCGCCCGAGAGGTGGTTCTGGAGCAGGAAGTTTATATAGGTAATAAGCATTGCGGCGAGTATCGAGCCGTTTATGCTTCCCATTCCGCCGAGAACGACCATAACGAGAATTTCTATTGAGTAGTTATATGAGAAGAACTGCGGGAGTATCGGCGTTGTATAATGTCCGTAAAGAACGCCCGCAAGTCCCGCGAAGAACGCGGAGACAACGAACACGAACAGCTTATAGAACGTAACGTTGATTCCCATTGCCTTCGCCGCGATTTCATTATCGCGTATTGCCGTTATTGCACGGCCGTGCTTGCTTCTTATGAGGCTCTGTATGAGGAAGAGCACAATCAGAAGCACTACAAACGAAACGATATAAAGTCCCTTTGCGGAGTATTTATTCGTGGAAAGTCCCATTGCGCCGCCGAACATATCAAGGTTTTTGAATACGTTTCTGACGATTTCGCCGAACGCAAGCGTTACGATTGCGAGATAGTCTCCCTTAAGTCTCAGTGCGGGAAGTCCGATTATAAATCCGAACACTGCCGCGACCGCGCCGCCGATTAAGAGCGAAAGGATAAGAACGAGGAGCTTCGAGGACATTGCGTTGTGCATAAGGTTTGCACAGAAGCATCCGATATATGCGCCGACACACATGAATCCCGCGTGCCCGAGGCTCAGCTCGCCGAGGAATCCGACTACGAGGTTCAATGATACCGCAAGGATTATGCTGTATGCGATTCGCGAGAGCAGTCCTATCGTCGAACGCGGTATCATGCCGAACGAATCGAGAAGTATCATAAGAACGAGGAAGAGCGTAACACCGATGTAATTTATGCAGTGCTTCAGCTTGAAGCTCTTTTTTACATTAGAAAAATAACCCATCGTTTACACCTTCTCTCTCTTTTTCTTGCCGAGGATTCCGCTCGGCTTAACGAGCAGGATTATAATAAGGAACGAAAATTCAATCGCCGTTGTATATGAGCTTATTGCGGGAATCGAAAGGCATATTTTTTCTATTATGCCGAGAAGCACTCCGCCTATCATCGCGCCCGGGATTGAACCTATTCCGCCGATAACCGCCGCGGTGAACGCCTTGATACCGGGCATTGACCCGAGCGTCGGGCTTGCGGACGGAATCTGCATCAGATAGAAAAGGCTTGCAAACGCCGCGAGGAACGAGCCTATTGCAAACGTTATCATTATTATGCGGTCCACGTTTACGCCCATGAGCTGGGCCGCACCCTTATCCTCCGAAACCGCGAGCATTGCACGGCCCGTGCGCGTTCTGTTGATGAACACCGTGAGCGCAACCATGATTACTGCGGCAAGGCCGAGAGTTATAACTGCGGAAACATTTATCTTTGCGCCGAAAAGCTCAAACGTTCCGAAAGACGGGAGCGTTACGGGCTGGCTCTTTGCGCCGAATATGAGCTGTGCGATACTCTGGAGGAAGAAGCTTACGCCGATTGCCGTAATGAGAACGGCGAGCGGAGACGCTCCGCGCAGAGGCTTATATGCGAGCTTCTCTATTACTATTCCCGAAACCGTGCATATTACTATCGCCGCTATGAGCGCAACTACGGGGTTTCCCCCCATATTAAGAGTGGTAAGAATCGCGTAGGCGCCGACCATGATGACGTCGCCGTGCGCGAAGTTAAGCATCTTTGCGATGCCGTAAACCATTGTATAGCCGAGCGCTATCAGCGCGTAAATCGCGCCGAGGCTCAGGCCGTCTATAAAAATACTCATCTCATTTCTCCTTTAAAATCAGCCGAATGCTTTCGGGCCGGGCTTGCGCGGACACCGAAAAAACGTGCATATAATCTTTTCACTGTCTGCGCAAATCTTTCCACGGTGCGGACGGGAGCGGTGAAGAACCGCTCCCGTTCGTGCGCGGAGTTTAAATGCCTTTATTATTTCTTGAGGTCAACAATCTGCGGAACCTTTGTGCATGCACCGCTTGCATCCCATGTCATTTCGCCCGTTGCGCCGTTTAACTTAAACGACGGGTCTGTGATTGCGGAAACAACAGCGTCGCAGAGCTCGGAAGCACCGATGCTTGTGTCGTTTACTTTTGCCGCCTTCATAGCCTCGTAGATTGCGTATACTGCGTCGTAGCCGTCAGCAGCGAACTGGTCGGGGAGTGCGTTGTACTTTGCCTGATAGTTCTTTACGAACTTAGCCGTTACTTCGTTTGTGCTGTTTACGTCAAACGGAGTTATATACTTGATTTCGTTCTTGACAGTTTCGTCAATCTGGTCGGCAACGCCGTCGAGGCCGTCGCATCCGAAGAGGAGTGCCGTGCTTCCCTTTGCGCTGAATGCCTTTGCGATGAGTCCCGCCTCAGTGTAGTAAATCGGGAGGAATACTACATCGCAGTCCTTAAGAGCCTCTGCCTGTGTGGAGAAGTCCTTCTTGTTCTCAGCGTCGAAGCTCTGTGTTGCGAAGTCCTTGCCGAGCTTCTTCATTTCTTCCTCAAACGCAGTGAAGATACCGGAGGAATAAGCGTCGCTTGTGTCGTAGATTGCGCCGATTTTGGAGTACTTGGAAGCAAGCTCCTCAGCGGCGAGAGTACCCTGGTCCGGGTCGCCGAAGCAAACGCGGAATGCGTTCGGGCGGTTCTCGATTACGTTTGAAGCCGAAGCGCTCGGTGTGATGAAGAAGAGGTTATCCTCAACCGACTTTGCCGCAAAAGATTCGCAGGAGCCGGAGGTAACGCTTCCGATTGCAATCTGCATACCCGCATCCATAAGTGCGTCATAGCCTGTTGCCGCGTCTTCTGCCGTTGCCTTGTCGTCCTTCATGTCGAACTTGAATGTTGCGCCGTTGAGTCCGCCTGCCGCGTTGATTTCGTCAACCGCAAGCTGAGCGCCGTTCTTTACCGATATGCCGTAGCTTGATGCGTCTCCCGTAAGCGGGCCTGTGCATCCGATGAGATACTCACCGCTTCCGCCGTTTTGCCCGCAGCCTGCGAAGCAGGAGACGAGCAGTGCCGCCGCGGCAAAAGTTGCCGCTAATCTTTTGAATGTTTTCATGTCCTTTTACCTCTTTCCTTAAAAATAAAATATAAATTAAAAACAGCTTTGCGTTTATTCTCCGCAAAGCCGTTTAAAATTTCATCAATTCAACCTGTTTTCAGGTTCGTGAAAATTCAAGCTTTGCGTTCTTTCCTATAATGCCGACCACGTTCATAATAATTATGACCGTTAGTGCGACAAGTACGTTGCACACAATAACGGATATAATAAAAGAAAGCACCGCAATAGCAATTGCGGTGCCGAATACGACTGCGTTTTCAGAAGAAGCGCAAGCAGAAGCTGACGGTGCACAAGACGCTGCATCGTACATAGTGTTTGAAGTTTTCGTATTGAAACCAAACATTGCTTACACCTCACTAAAAATTATGCGCTTATTATAAACTCATGATATGCGTTTGTCAAGCTTTTTTTCATTTTTTTTCGTCGAAAATAATTAAATCGGCAAAACGGACGTTTTTTCTGCACTCTTCCCCGCCGTTTTTTGTTAAAACTGCAAAAAACGGCGGGGTGCTTCACACTATTCTTTTTCTTCGCCGTATTTTTCTTTCAGCTTGCGTATGCGCTTTTCCGCACGCTTTATAAGAGCCGTCAAAACTGCGGCAAATGTTAATACTCCGAGTATTATCGCTATCACAATATACAGTGTGTATATACCTGAGCGCGTTGCCGCGGAGAAAGAGCGTACCCCCTCGGGCATTTCAAACACGACGTATCTGCCGTCGGACTCGCACTTTAAGCGTCGGTATTTGCCGTCCTTTTGAGCGAATATGTAAATGTGTCCTTCGTCCTCGGGGAGGAAATGCACCTTTCCTATCGGCTTTTCGCACGACATTTCGTAGCCTTCCGTACCGCGGTAGAGTATTCCGTGTTTTTCCGCGGGCAGTCTTTTTATTTCAAGCTCATCGCCTTCGGTGAACTCGCCCTCACATATGACAATCGGAAGGTTTTCGCCGCGCGTCATATCGCTTTCGAGCGCGGTTACATACGGGAAGTATTCCGCCTCGGCGATTATATTGCTGCGCAGGTTTTCAAAATCGGCGTTCCACTCCGCATAATTTCCCGAACGTTCGGGGATTTTTGGGAGAGCATCTTCGGAGAGCGACGCGCCGTAGTCGAAATAGAGCGTATCGACAATCTTCCCGTCAATCTTGAACACGGCGGAGAATTTCTCAAAGATTTTCCTGAGCGGGTGGGCTTTGAGCGTATCCCCCGTGCAGGGGTATGCCTTTCCGTCATAGCTTATGCCGTTTACGGCGCCGATTCCGTAGTCGAGGAACAGCGCATCTCTCACATCGCCCTCAACGGTTCCGGCAACCGCGCCGGTGTATTCGTCGCTCTCCTCAATATATACCGCGCTTCGGCAGGAGATGATGTCGGACGCACGCCCGCATACTCCGCCTACATAGTCATCGCCCGAAACGGACGCGCGCACGGCGCAGTCTTTTACCGTTGTGTCGCTGTCTCCGCAGATACCTCCGACATAATCGCCGTTCGTGCTCTTTACCGCGCCCGTATTCACACAGCTTATGGCGCATCCGAGGCTCATTTTTCCGCAGATGCCGCCGACGCGGTCTTTTTTCGCCGTTACTTCGCCCGAGTTTTCGCACTCGCGCACGACCGAGCGAAGCAGAAGCGAAATGTTTTTCGTCTTATTTCCCTCTTTTGTTATGTCGTCCTCGAGGTCGAAATCGTATTCGACCGCCATTGAACCGCAGATACCGCCGACGTTGACATCGCCTTCAACCGCGCCCGTATTTTTCGACTTTGCGGTTTTCCCCGTCGTCAGACTGTCGGTATCCTCAAGCGATATATCCGTTTTCTTTTCATCGACCGCATCGGAAAGGCTTTTGCTTTCAAAGTCGTCTGCCGCGTCGGTCAGTATATCGCAAATCTTTGAAATACTGTCGGAAACACCGCGCAGGGACGAGACTATATTGTCGACGCCTGTTTTAGCCACGTCGTTAAGTCTCTCAAAGGCGTCGGATATATCGCTTATGCTGTTTTGGAAATCGTCCTCGGCCTTGTCGAAGCTCTCGTCCGTTTTCGTTATTGTTATAATCGGCTGTTCCGCGAGCTTTTTCAGCGCGCTTCTTATCTTATCCGCCGAGTCGGAAAGTCCGTCCACGGCATTTTTAATTCTGTCCGCGGCTGAGGAGAACTCGTCTCCGACCTTTGAAAGCTCGGACAGGTCAACATTCTCGTGGAATCTGTCGAGCGCTTCGGATATATTCTCTCCCGCGCGGTCGAGCGCATCAAACGCATTTTCGATACTCTTTATGCCGTCAATTATATACTGCCCGTTGCTGAGGGAGAGTCCGTCCGCTATCTTCTGAATAGCCCCGCCCGCGCCCTTCAGCGCGCTTCCCGCCTCGGCAAAGTATGCGCCGGAGCGCTTAAGTATCTCTCCCGCCTCGGCAAAATATTTTGACGCCTCCGCGAAGTCTGCGTTTTTAAGCGCGTTCGAGATATTGCCGAGAGTCTCGGAGAGCTTCGCAAGCTCGCCCGAGAGCTTTGCCGAGGCATCGGCATATTTCGAGAGCGCCTCCTTCAGCTCACGCGTTCCCTCCGCGACCTTTGACGGGTCGTTTACGCATTTGCGGAAGCTCTTAAGCGCGTTTGAGAGTTCGCGCGACGCCGTGCGGAGTTCCTTTATTGCGTTCTGCGTGCTTAAAAATATCATGTCCCGCTCGTAGTCGCTCAAATCCGATACGTTGGCTATTTTGTCGAATGCCGAGCCCAAGTCCTCAAGCCCCTTCGAAAGCTCGGAGAGTGCGTCGCTGTCGAGCGCGTCCGATATTTCGTTTATCGTCTCGGTTATTCTGACCGATGACGCGTTTAAGTCGTCTATATTCGTATTCAGCAGGTCTTTTGCCTTGTCCTTGAGTATCTGTGCATTGTCCTTCGCAGTGCGCGCCGCCGAGTTTATCCCCGAAAGCTCGGAGGATATACCCGAGGACATATTGTCCGCCGAGTTGAGCGCGCCGTCGAGGTGCGAGGAGAGTATATCGAGCTCTTTTGATATGCTGTCGAGCTTATCCTCACTGTATTTGAGGACGGTATACGGCTCTGCCTGACCGCAGATACCGCCGATATCCTTTCTTCCGCGGATATTGCCCGAATTTTCGCAGAGGTTTAAGTATCCCGACTGACGACCGCAGATACCGCCCACGTTGTAGCCGACGTGTGGGTATCCGACATTGGCGCGGTTTTTACAGCCGGAGACGATGCCCGTGCTCTTTCCCGCAATGCCGCCGATATCCGTTATATCCGCCGTGTTCTCCGTGGAAATGAGGTTTTTGAAGTCAATATCCTCAAGACTGAGCTTTGCCTCTGTCGTCGTTACGTTTACGCTCGAGTCGTTTTCGCAGTTTACGATACTGCCGAAGTTTTCTCCGCAGATACCGCCTATATAGTGTTCGCCGAAAACCGAGCCCGTGCTCATGCAGTCGGCGATAATACCGCTTGACAGGTTCTTTCCCGCGACCGCGCCGACAAAGGATACGCCCTTGACGACTCCGCGGAAGGTGCAGTTAAGAATTTTTCCCGCGTTTACCCCGGCAATTCCCGCTATTTCCTTTGCCGAACCGCCCGGAATAACCATTCCCTCGACGGAGAGGTCTTTCACGGTTCCCGACTCGGCAATTCGGCGGAAAAGCCCCGTCTGCGAGCCGTTTTTGTCGTAGGAAAAGCCCTTTATCGTGTGTCCGTTTCCGTCAAACGTACCGCAGAATATCGGTGCGGGGGTAAATTCCTCTTTTGATATGTCTATATCGCAGGTGAGAACGAATGTTTTGTCTTTTGAGTAGCTGTCGAGAGAGCAGTCCTTTGCAAAGCGCACAAAGTCCTTTGCCGAGGATATTTTCACCTCACCGCCCGTGAAGTCCGCAAGCACGGTAAGCGGGAGCAGAAGCGCGGCGGCGAGAAGAAGCGCGAGTACGCGCAGGCTATTCTTTTTCATTTTCGCCATCCTCCTCTTCCGTTATGTCGGCGGAGCGTATGACGGCCGAAACGTCGCCCTTTATAACTCCGCGGATGTTTGCGTCCACCACGCCGTTGATTCTTCCTCGTACACGGCCGTTCACAACCGTGAGTCCCGAGCCCTTGTGTATGGGAAGCTTCGGAGTGAGCGAGAACGCCGTTGCGTCCGTAATCTTGTCTCCGAGCAGAAGTATCTGCGGGAGCACGCCGAGAACGAGTATTATTGATATAACCGTACCGCGCGCAAGGCACTCGCCTATCGCGGCGATTATGCCGTTTGTCGATATGAACGCGATGAGCGCCGCGGCGGCGGCAAGTATCGTTCCCGATGTGAGTATTGTCGGGAATGCGAGATTGAGCGTTTCTATCATCGCCTCGGACGAACCCATCTTCTGTTTAAGCTCGGTGTACCGGCTTGAAATGACTATTGCGTAGTCGATGTTTGCGCCCATCTGTATGGAGCTTACTATGAGGTAGCCGAGGAAATAGAGGTTCTTGTTCATGAGGTACGGGAACGAGAAGTTAATCCATACGCTTCCCTGAATAACCGCTATGAGGAATATCGGAAGCGCGGCGGATTTGAATGTAAAGAACAGAACAAGAACAACGAACAGCGCGGACAGAACTCCTATTACCACATTATCGCGCGAGAAGGAGCTTTGGAGGTCATAGTCGCTCGTCGTATTTCCGACTATGAGCGCGTCCTCGGGGTAGTATTTTTCAAGCACGCCGTGGAGTGTATCAAGAAGCGCGAACGCCTGCCCGCCCTCCTCGGGTGTATTGAGATACACAAGCAGTCTGCTGTATTTCTCGCTCTCAAGCTGGAGCTTGGCGTCGTAAATTTTTTCGTAAATTTCATTGATTTTGTCTGTTATGTCGTCATCGAGGGTAACATACCCGCCAGAGATTTCATCATGCAGGAACATGAGCATATCTATAAGCGGAACGGAATATGAATCGAGGTTGTTTATCACCTTGCCGTAATCCTCCAGATGCACGGCATATGCGGCATAGAGGAGCTTTGTTGCCTCGTAATCGACCTCGGCAAGCTCGCCGAACTCGCGCGGGGTGAGGGCGTCCGTCAGCATATATCCGGACATCGCCTCGGTATTTGCAAGCCCCTGTGTCTTCTCAACTTCGCTGTATGAACCGATTTCGGAGAGCAGGCGCGCCTCCTTCTCATAATCGCCCGACGGCACGACAAGCGCAAGCAGGTTTGTTCTCCTGAATGTGTTTTCTATTTTCTGCTCCGCTATCTGGCGGGTGCTTTTCTTAATTGTCGAAAGACCCGTATTCCCGAACGAGTACGGGCATTTGTTCGATAAGAAGAATCCGAGCGCCATAAGTATAAGGAATATCGGCGGAATAATCTTCTTTGTGCGTATGTCAAAGCGTCCGATAAACGAAATTGACGGAACAAGGTTTTTGTGGCGCGTTCTTTCCATGCTGTTTCCCAGCAGCATAAGAAGCCCGGGCATAAGCGTAAACACGGAAAACAGGCTTAAAAAGATAGCTTTGATAAGAACGATTCCGAGGTCCTGGCCTATCTTGAACTGCATGGTTATAAGCGCCGCAAGGCCTGAAATTGTGGTAAGACTGCTCGCGCTTATCTCGGGTATGGCTTTCGAGAGCGCGGCTATAACCGCCTCGCGCCGGTCGAGATGCTCCCGCTCCTCCGTGAAGCGGTGGCAGAGAATAATCGCGTAGTCGATTGCCAGTGCAAGCTGAAGCACAACCGCGACGGAGTTTGAAATGAACGAGATTTTTCCGAGCATAAAGTTCGTTCCCTTATTGAGAACGGCCGCCGCCGCAAATGTTATTGCAAGCACGATTACCTCGGTATACGACTTTGACGTAAAGAGCAGAACCGCTCCGATAATGATTGCCGCAATGACGAGGATAACGCTCATTTCAGAGTTTAGTTCACCCTGGCTGTCGTTTCCGACATCGCTCAGTATATATGTGTCGTAGGCTTTTATCTTTCGCTTTATGGCGGAGAGTGCCTTTTCACTTACCTCGTCCTCCGTCTTGCCATTGAAGGTTACGGAGAAGAGCGCCGACGCGTTTTTGAAATGCTTGTCGTTATTCTCAAATTCGACACCCGATACGCCGTCGATTTTTTCAAGCTCCTCCGCAAGCTCCTTTGCGCGGTCGTAGGAGATGTTGGAGACCATGACGCTCGCCGTGCCGTATGTGAGAAATTCCTTATCCATGAGTTCTATTCCCCGGCGCGTCTCCGTCTCTTCGGGGAGGTATTTTGTAACGTCCTGCTCGACCTCGACCCAATTCTGTGAAAAAAAGCTGAAAATAGCGGCGAAAATGAAGAACAGGAAGAAAATATTCCTCTTGTCCACAATAAATTCGGAGATTTTATACATAACCCCCGGTCCGTCTTTTATTTTGTCGCTCATTCAAAATCCTCCAAATTGTTATACATGTGTATATTAACTTGACAAATGTTCTTTTTCATAATATTATATTACACAGAAACGCGCTGTACAAGAACAAATTCTTTTAAATGTATGATATCATACATTTTTCAAAATGTGTAGACATTATTATAAAATAAGGTGGGAAAGTCATGAAAAATCCGCAGGATTTGCGCGTAGTCAGAACTAAGAAACTCCTCTCCGAGGCGCTCATTTCGCTCATGAAGAAGAAACCGTTCGAGAAAATCTCGATAACGGATATCTGTGATGCGGCGATGATTCACCGCACTACCTTTTATACGCACTATGACGACAAATATGACCTGCTTTTGGAAATCACATCCGAAATAGAGAAAAAGTTTGAAGATATCCCGCAGAACGGCCCGCAGACAGGCGAAATACGCGAATATTATTTCTCCGTCGCGGCAAATTTTATGAACTTTATTGAGGATAACATGGACGTTTTTAAGACGCTTATTGTAAAAAACAGGCACAATTCGTTCATTTCACGGTTCAGGAGCGGTGTGGTTGCGCGCTTTGAGGAAATGCTCCGTCAGAGTGCGGAGAACGGAGTGAAAACGGACATCCCCGCTCCCGTGCTTGCGAATTTTTATATCGGAGGCTGTCTCGACACTATCATGTGGTGGATAGAAAACGACACGCCGTTTTCCGCGGGCGAGCTTCTCGGATATCTGAGAGAGGTTACCCCGCGCCTTGAGAAATAACACACGCCCCGCTTGAATTTCGTCAAGCGGGGAGTATTTTTTTATCTCTTTTCTATTTTTTCTTTACCGCCCATGTACTTTCTGAGTACCTCAGGCACGGTAATCGTTCCGTCCTCGTTCTGATAATTTTCGAGGATTGCGGCGACTGTTCTGCCGATTGCGACGCCCGAGCCGTTCAGCGTGTGGAGAAGCTTCGGCTTTTCGCCCTTTTCACCGCGGAAGCGGATTGACGCACGGCGCGCCTGGTAGTCCTCAAAGTTCGAGCAGGACGAGATTTCAAGGTAGCGTCCGTATGACGGCATCCAAACTTCGATGTCATATGTCATTGCGGAGGAGAAGCCGAGGTCGCCCGCCGAGAGACATACTACGCGGTACGGAAGCCCAAGCTGCCGAAGCACGTATTCCGCGTCATTCGTGAGGGATTCGAGCTCCTCGTATGAGTTCTCCGGATTTGCGAACTTGACAAGCTCAACCTTATTAAACTGATGCTGACGGATGAGTCCGCGTGTGTCGCGGCCCGCGCTTCCCGCCTCTGCGCGGAAGCACGCCGAATATGCGCAGTACTTGACGGGGAGCGCATCTCCGTCGAGGATTTCGTTTCTGTGCATATTTGTAACGGGAACCTCTGCCGTCGGGATAAGGAAGTAGTCCTCGCGCTCAAGGCGGAATGCGTCCTCCTCAAACTTCGGGAGCTGACCCGTTCCCGTCATGGACGCGCGGTTTACCATGAACGGCGGGAAGATTTCCGTATATCCGCGGCTTGTATGGGTATCGAGATAGAAGTTGATAACGGCGCGCTCAAGCTGTGCGCCTGCGCCCTTATAGAAATGGAAGCGCGCACCCGTAACCTTTGCCGCCGTCTGCGGGTCAAGGATTCCCAGCTCGTCGCCGAGGTCCCAGTGTGCCTTAGGCTCAAAGCCGAAGTCGCGCGGGGTTCCGTTTTTCCTAATCTCGCGGTTTGTCGAGTCATCGGGGCCGTCGGGGATAGACGGATTCGGCATATTCGGGATAACAAGGAGTGCGTTTGTAAGCTCGTCCTCAACTCCCTTGAGTTCCGTATCAAGTTCCTTTATCTCGTCTGCGAGCTTCTTAAGGTCTGCAAAAATAGCCGTCGTATCCTCGCCGTTTTTCTTCATGGCAGGAATTTTCTTTGTGTCGGCGTTCTGCTGTGCCTTTATCGCTTCGCTTTTTCCGATTATATCACGGCGCTTTGAGTCGAGCTCAAGAACGCGGTCAACCTCGGCGGAATAGTCCTTGCAGCGGCGCGCAAGCGCGGCCTTTACCTTTTCGGGGTCGTCCCTGATTACCTTAATGTCAAGCATTTAATTCACTTTCCTTTATATTAAATTATTTTATACTGTTGTAAATGGCGAGACCTTCCCCGTCAAGATACTGCGCGAGCTTTTCCGCTTCAAACAGCCCAACCTTCTCGCGGAGCGTTCTGTTTTTTCCCTGGCGCTTGAGGTTTACAAGCTCCGTCAGCCTGCGCGATGCCGTCAGTGATTTTTCGGCATTCTGGTGCGCGGTCTTTTCGTCCTCAAGCGATTTCTTCATTGTCTCATTACTCTCCGTGAGCGTCTTTATCTGTTCATTTAAGCGCGAGTTTTCCGTCATTACGGCGTCAAGTCTCGTCTGTTTATCAGCCGCAAGCCCTTCTGCCGCGTTGAGTTTTTCCTTTATCGTGTCGGCTTCGCGCGATATCCGCATCTGCGACGCCGATGCGAGCAGTATGAGAGCCGTTGCGAAAACAAATATTGCGATGCAGTATATCACGAGAAAGCGTTTGGTCTTTTTCTTTTCTTCCATTTTACTGCGCCCTCCCCTTTAGCTTTGAAAGAGCGGAGATGAGCGTCTCGAGGTCGTCGTTATCGTAATACTCAAGCTCTATCTTCCCTTTCTTTTTGCCTTGTATCAGACGCACCCTGCGCCCGAGCGATTTCGTCAGGTCCCGTTCCAGGGCGGCGGCGTAATCGACCTCAACGGTCTTCATTCCCGCGTTTTCGTCGGATTTATCCGCGTTCAGCATACGCTTTACGAGCGTTTCCGTCTGACGCACGTTTAATTCGTTCTGCGCCACAAGCTCCGCGGCTTCCTCCTGCTTGTCCTTCGGAAGTGCAAGTATTACCTTTGCGTGTCCGCGCTCTATGCGCCCCTCGCGCAGGAGCGACAGCGCCTTCGGTGCAAGAGAGAGCAGTCTCAGCGCGTTTGCAAGCCCCGAACGCGATTTTGAGAGGCGTTCCGCTGCCTCCTCCTGTGTAAGCCCGAACTCCTCAATCAGAGTCTTAAATCCCTCGGCTTCTTCAACCGCGTTTAAATCTTCGCGCTGGAGGTTTTCTATGAGTGCAAGCTCTGCGACGGTGCGGTCGTCCGCATCCACAATTACCGCCGGCACTTCGGAAAGCCCCGCGCGCTTTGCGGCGCGGAATCTTCGCTCCCCCGCGATTATTTCATATCTTCCCCCGCCTGTTCTCCTGAGAACGAGCGGCTGCAAAATTCCGTGAAGCTTTATCGATTCCGCAAGCTCTGTAAGCGAATCGTCATAGAAAAGCTTTCTCGGCTGTTTCTTATTCGGGTCGATGTCCGCGATGCTTACGGCCTTTGCCCCGTTGTCGGAGCCTGATTCCTCCGCTGACGACAAATCGCTCATGAACAGCGCGTCAAGTCCCTTTCCGAGACCTTTTTTCGCCATTACAGTCCCTCCTTATTGTTTTCCGCTATCTCCTCGGCAAGGCGCGTATAGCACTCCGCCCCGCGCGAGTATTTATCATATTCCATAACAGGTTTTCCGTGGCTCGGCGCCTCCGCAAGACGAATGTTCCGCGGTATTGTAACCGAAAACACCTTTTTGGGGAAAAACCTCTTGATTTCCTGTGCAATCTGCACGGAAAGATTCGTTCTCGAATCAAACATCGTGAGGAGCACTCCCTCTATCTCAAGCGAAGGGTTTAAACCTTTTCTTATTGCCGACATGGTATTCGTCAGCGCGGAAAGTCCGTCGAGTGCAAGAAACCCGCAGTCAACGGGCACAAGAACGGAGTCCGCCGCGCAAAGTGAGTTTATGGTGAGCATACCGAGCGACGGCGGGCAGTCGATTATTATATAGTCATAATTATCGCGCACCCCGCCCAGCGCCTTGCGCAATATAAAATGCCTGTGCTCAAGCGGTGCAAGCTCAATTTCCGCCGCGGCAAGATTTGTGCTTGACGGAAGTATGTCCCCATACGGAGTTTTCTTAATTACATCCGATGTGCGCGCCGAATTTACCATGATGTCATACACCGTAAGATTGTCTCCGTGTTTGTTTATTCCAAAGCTCAGTCCCGAATGTCCCTGCGGGTCCATATCACAGAGGAGAACGCGTTCCCCGAGAGCGTGGAGCGCGGCCGTCAGGTTGACGCACGTTGTTGTTTTTCCCACTCCGCCCTTCTGGTTTGCCACTGCTATTATTTTTGCCATCAGAGGTTTATCTCCTTTCCCCGCTTATGTATCGTAAATAATATTATACCACAACGCAAGGAAAGTGCAAGCATAAAATGTTCCACATGGAACAAAGTTGTTTCCGTTTGCAAAAGAGTTGTTCCACGTGGAACAAAACAAACACCGCGCGGAGCAGGGGAAGCTCCGTGCGGTGTCTTCTCTCCGAGAGAGAAACAAAAAAGCTAAGCTACTTGAATATTGTTATCGACATATTTATCGCCGTGTCGCTCTCGTCGCGCTTAAGCTCGGCGCGGAGCCCCGAACGGCGCATTGTATCAACGGCCTTATTCACCGTATTATAAAATAATCTTACATCCTTAATTACATATTGTCTCTTTGAATGAGGTTTCTCCGTTCGGCGCGAACTCAGAAGCAGGTCTATGTATTCGTCCGTTTCAAAGACGTTCATTTTCCTCTCGCGGATATGCTTAACGGCCGCAAGCTGAAGCTCGCGTGTATTCAGGCGCAGTATCGCCCGCGCGTGCCTTTCCGTAAGCCCGCCCTCAATTATTTCGTTTATTACCTCGCTCGGAAGCTTCAGCAGTCTGAGCTTGTTTGAAACTGCGGACTGCGACTTCCCCAGCTTTTTTGCGACTTCCTCTTGGGTGTATCCGCAAGTTCTCATCAGGCGTTCTATTCCGTGCGCTTCCTCAAAAAAACTCAAATCGGAGCGCTGTAAATTTTCGAGCATGGCGAGCGTTGCGGACTGCCGTTCATCTGCATTCACAATCACGCACGGTATCTCGCCAAGCCCCGCAATATGCGCGGCACGGAGACGCCTCTCCCCCGCTATCAGATAATACGTTCCGTCCGCAAATCTGACGCTTATGGGCTGCAGGACTCCGTTTTCCCGAATACTTACGGCAAGCTCATTCAATTCGTCCGAATTAAATCTCCTCCGCGGCTGATTCGGATTCGGCATTATTTCCCGAAGCTTTATGTACTTTAGCTTGTCCTTTCGGGACAGGATATCCCGACTGTTTTTCACAACCTCACCCCCCATATTTATATTTTACCATAAATTGGAAGTTTGTAAAGAGAAACCGTTCGTCATTTTCCGACAAAGAAACGCATTGCGGTTATCCACGCAATGCGCCAAAAATCATCTTCCCTCAATCTGTGTGCGGAAACAGCTCGCCCTTACCGCAAATGCAGACGCCGCGGCGAGTACGGCAAACACAACAGGTGTTGCCCGTATGCAGTTTGGCCGGCATCCGAACACTTCCACAAGGCAGTAGTCCGTAAATGTCCGGCTTCCCGGGAATGTTGCGGGAAAATATGATGCAATTTGAGAAAGAGCGTGGAGTTTTTCGGATACGTTTATCACACTCATGACTAAAAATCATCACCGTTCCCGCCGGCACCGGTGCGCCGATTATAAGCAGCGCTCCGTTAAAGAAGGATGTGCAAATCATGCGCACGAGCATGACGCTTCTGAGCGAGAGCCGCGTTGCGAACTCTGTTTCTTCCATACGGCAGCGGTAGGACTTTCGCACCGCACCCGGCACCGAAAGCGTGAGAAAAGGCGAGACGCCGAAGCGGCAAAAGAAAATACGTACATATACCGCATCTGCTCTGCCGCAAACCCTGCTTTTGATATTTTCGGACTCTCAAATCTTCGCAAAATTCCGTCTTCCTCTGCGGTTTCGGCGGCGAAAAAGCCGTTTTTAAATCGTTTATCGGCGTTTTTTCCGCATTATTTTTCTCCAATCCCTGTCTTAATCTGTTTGGGAGTTTTTTACAGCGCCGACTGAGCGCAAAGCGCGATTGCCCGTAAATCTCGGGGAGTGCGGACATCGGCACTTTGTTTACATAGCGCAGAAGGAGACGTTCGCGCTCATCGGCGGAAACTTTTTCCGTATCCGAAAAAAACGGCGGTGTAAGTTTTACACCGCCGTTTTTCGTATTTGATTATCTTTCGCGTCTGTTATTACTGCGTCTTGCGTCGGGGCCGGTATAGGAGATTACCACCCTTCTCGTCGGCTCTGTTCCGACGCTCGAAGTCGCAATATTTTCCATGTCCTGAAGCGTTGTGTGAACGATATGTCTCTCATATGCGTTCATCGGCTCGAGAACCTTGTTTCTCTTATACTTGCAGGCCTGCGCCGCCGCATGGTGCGCGAACTTTTCAAGCGACTCGGCTCTCTTTGCGCGGTAGTTCTCCGCATCGAGCGAAATTCTTACTCTTTCGCCGCTGCTCTTATTCGCAACGAGGTTTGCTATGTGCTGAATTGCGTCGAGCGTTTCGCCGCGGCGGCCTATAATTCCGCCGAGCTTATCGCCGACTATTTCAATGTTTGTGAAACCGTCTTTTCCCGCGTGCGCCTCAACCTTTGCTCCGTCGCAGATATAATTGAGAACGTTCTGTATAAACTCAACCGCAAAGCCTGCGCCCTCATTCTCACATTCGCACGTGCAGGCACACTCGGCGGGTGCGGGTTCATCGTCGATTACTTCGCCGTTTTCGTCTACCTCCGTCATGCGGATTTTGGCGTCGGATGCGCCGATTCCGAGAAATCCCGATTTCGGCTGCTCGAGAACCTCAACGGAGACGTTTTCGCGCTCGAGTCCCATTTCCTCAAGGCCTTTTTCTATTGCTGTGTCAATAGTCTTTGCGCTGACTTCAATGCTTCTTGCCATTTTCATTTCCTCCCGCAAGCACCTTTGCCGCCTGCTTTTTCATATAATATCTTGTCAAAATAGGTTCCTGCGCTATCGAGAGCACGTTGCTCACAATCCAATAAAGTCCGAGACCTGCCGGAACGCAGAACGCAATCCACGCGGACATAAGCGGCATCATAATCGTCATCATGCCGTTGGCACCCGCGGCGGGTGAGTTAGCGCCGCCCGTGCCGTTCGTCTTTTTGCTGATCCACGAATAGCCGTAGGACGTAATGGCCGAGAGCGCCGGTATAATCCAAAGCACTGTTATATACTTAAAATTCGGGATAGCCGCAAGGTCGAGTCCCAAAAACGAGAAGTTGATGTTCGGGAGATTCGGGACGACCGTGAGCGCCGCGTCGCGGAACTGCGAGAGATTTGACGCGACGTTGATTTCAAGAAGATACCCGTTCTTCGCCGTATCCGAAATCTTGGCACCCGCCGCCGACATTGCCTCCGCAATCTGCGCAATCTGCTCCGCAGAAAGCCCGAATATGTGCGTAAGAGGCTGACGTACAACGGAATAGAGACCAATCATTATCGGAAAGGTGATGAGAAGCGGGAGACATCCGCCGAGCATGGATACCTTCTCCTTTTTATAGAGCTTCTGCACCTCAAGCGAATATCTTTCCTTATCGTTGCCGTATTTCTTCTCAAGCTCCTTGAGCTTCGGCTGAAGCCTCTGCATATCGACCATGCTCTTTTTGCTCTTCATCTGGAACGGGAGAAGAATTGCCTTTGCGAAAATCGTGAAGATAATAATTGCCACGCCGTATGAACCGATGAGGTTATAGCAGGTGCGAAGCACCCACCCAAACGGCTCGACTATAAGTGTATTATACATTATTTACCCCTTTCACTGCCCTTTACGGAACAGGGTCATATCCGCCCTTTTTCGAGAACGGATGGCAGCGCAGAAGTCTCCTGACCGCGAGATATGTTCCCTTCCCCGCGCCGTACTTTCTTATCGCTTCCGCCGCATATTCCGAGCAGGTCGGCGTAAAGCGGCAGCACGGCGGACGGTTCGGTGAAATTGCGCGCCTGTAAAAACCGATAATATACAAAAGGATTTTTGCCATAGTTATTCCTCCTCCGAGAGGAGACCGAGCTTTCCCGCAAGAGAGAGAAGGCTTTTTTCGATGTCGCGGTATTCACTCTTCCCCGCGCGGACACGCGCGACGATGATGATATCATACCCGCACTTTAAGCTCTCCCTGTTGAGGCGGTAAGCCTCGCGTATTCTGCGGCGTACACGGTTTCTCACGACGGCCTTTCCGACCTTGGTGCTTACCGTGATGCCGACGCGGCTCATTCCGCGGTTGTTTTTTTTCGCATACACTGCGAGGACTGAATCCACCGCGCTTTTTCCGCGCCTGTAAAGGATTCTGAAGTCCCTGTTTTTCTTGATTGAAACTATGTTCTTCATAAGAAAATTTCTCTCCAAAAAGAAAAAAGCGCGACGCTTATATCCGCACCTGCAAACCCGCGGGTGCAGAGGAACGAAGCATCACAAATCCATACCGCTTTTCTCTTTCGGGACGGTCTCTCTCCGCCCCGATACACAAAACCGCTTAGTGAGTAAGTCTTGCTCTGCCCTTTGCGCGACGAGCCGAAAGAACCTTTCTTCCGTTTCTCGTGTGCATTCTCTTACGGAACCCGTGAACCTTGGAGCGATGAAGCTTCTTAGGCTGATAAGTACGAACCATTTTTTACACCTCCGCTTTATTTTTTGGTACGAACACCGGCAAACCTCCGCCAAGCTTTTCCGCTTTTTTTACGGCGGCTGCTTTCCGCTTTTCGCACTGTGCGACATAGCGTCATTACACATTATAGAATAAATACAGGCAATATGTCAACTCTTTTTTTCCTTTTTTCCGCACTTTACCGTAAGTTGTGCCGCTTTTTTTCCGTTATACAACATATGTACCCCTTTTTCCGCCTTTTCTTTCGCGCGCGTATAAATATATATATGTAAATTATCTTGCTGAAACGGTTTACTTTTATTCGTTTTTCTGCTATAATGGATGTAGTTTTTACTTTGGGGGATTTTGTACTATGAATAACGCCGCCGATATCTGGGCAAGCGTTCTCGACATTCTGAGAAACGAGCTCGGATTAAGTACGACGACAATCAATACATGGTTTGTTGATGCGCGCGCCGTTTCCTTTGAAAACGACTCTCTTGTCATTGAGACGCCGACACCGTTTAAAAAAGGCATAATCACGGAGCATTACAAGGAGAACGTTGAAAAAGCACTCCTTTCCCTCTTCTCCGTTCCGATTAAGTTTGAGGTTTTCTCGTCGGACGAGCTTGAGGAAAGGGACTATACCGAAGATAACTGCTCTTTCTTTTCGGAATACACCTTTGAAAAGTTTATAGTAGGCGATTCCAATAAATTCGCGCACGCCGCCGCGAAGGCCGTCGCTCTCGCGCCCGGGCGCTCATATAACCCGCTCCTTATCCACGGCATGAGCGGGCTCGGAAAAACCCACCTTCTTCTCGCCATTGCGTGCGAAATAAAAAAGAGCGACCCGAAAAAGAAAATTACATACGTCAAGGGCGAGGAGTTTACGAACGAGCTTATTGAATCAATCAGAAAAAACACGCGTACGGAGTTTAAAAACAAATACAGAACTTCCGACGTTCTTCTCGTGGACGACGTTCAGTTCATTGCGGGAAAAGACAGTACGCAGGAAGAATTTTTCCACACGTTTAACGCTCTGCATGAGGCAAGACACCAGATAGTTCTCACCTCCGACCGTCCGCCGTCCGAAATGGCAACGCTTGAGGAGCGTCTCCGCTCCCGTTTCCAGTGGGGTCTTACAACGGAAATTCTCCCGCCCGATTTTGAAACGCGAATGGCTATCATTTCGCTCAAGGCTTCCGCGCTCGGGCTTAATCTCACCACTCCGCAGAAGGAGATAATCGCAAACAACGTAACGGCAAATGTCCGTCAGCTTGAGGGAACGGTCAACAAGCTTCTCGCATTCCGCGACCTTCTTTCCGATGAAGTTCAGGGCGTTGAGGTTGCAGAGCGCGCCATACGCGATATTTTCGCCGAAAATCCATGGATTAATCCGACACCCGAGTTTATTATAAAAGCCGTTGCAAAGTACTTTAAAACGGACGCAGATACCATTCTCGGAAAGAACCGTTCGCAGGAAATCGTGAACACGCGGAAAACGGCCATATTCATGGTTAATGATATGACCGACCTCTCCTCCACGCAGATAGCAAAGATATTTAACCGCGACCATTCGACGATTCTTCACTCGATAAAGTCTCTTAAAGAGGAGCTGAACCGCGACCCTAAAAAGAAAGAACAGCTCCAGGATGTGAAAAATTCAATCCTCGATCCGTAACGAATAATGAGAAAATCCTTCTCAAACTTATCCACACTTTCCCTGTGTAAAGGCTGTGGAAAGATGTGTAAAACTTTCTGATGTGGAAAATCCTGTGTAAAAACGCAGTATATTCCACAAGCTCCTGTTGACGCGCAAAAAGGCTTCGTCAAAAGAAAAAAGCGGGTTTTCCACAGATTGCACAAGCCCTGCTTCTATTACTGAATTATATATTATATTCTTTTTTATATAAAAATATACATCCGAAAGGAAAAAGAATTTATGAAATTTGTATGCGAAAAAGCAGTTCTTCTCTCCGCCATTACAAAAACTTCATGGGCCGTATCCGCAAAAAGCTCTTCACCGATAATGGAGGGACTCCTTCTCGACGCGGAAAACGAGCTTTCAATTACGGGATTTGACCTTTCAACGGGAATTGAAGTAAAAGTCCCCGCCGAGATTGAGGAGAAAGGAAGCGTCGTTGTGAACGCAAAGCTTCTTTTCGACATAATAAGACTCCTGCCGGATGAATCGCTTTCCTTTGAAGCCACAAAAGAGATGTTTGCCGTAATTAAGTGCAAGGACGTAAGGCATGACGTCGTGTGCTTCGACTCCGACGATTATCCCGAGCTTCCCGAGCTTGAAACGCAGTATCTCCTTTCTCTCCGCCAATCAGACCTTAAGAAAATGATTTCTCAGACCATTTTTGCAATAAGCGGAGACGAGAGCAAGCCTGTTCATACAGGCTCTCTCTTTGATGTTGACGGAAATAAAATGAACCTTGTATCGGTAGACGGATTCCGCCTTTCCTACCGCACGGCGGAGGTTGTAAACGAGAGCGAAGAAGAAAAATTTTCTTTCGTTGTTCCGGGCGCGACGCTTAAAGAGGTTGAAAAGCTCTGCTCCGATTCGGACGAGGACGCCGTAATCAGAGTAGGTAAAAAACACATTACATTTACAATCGGGTCTTCAATGATAATTTCAAGAATACTTGAAGGAGAATTTCTCAACTACAAAAAAGCCGTTCCGAAAGAGGAAACTTTCCGCGTGAGAGTAAACAGGCGCGACCTCATAACATCTATCGAAAGAACGGCAATTCTTATAAATGAAAGAATAAAAAACCCGATTCATCTTCTTTTTTCGGAAAAAAATCTTATTGTGAGCTGCAAAACCCCGCTCGGAAGGTCGAAGGACGTATGTCCGCTTTTAGGAACGGGAGAAAAGCTCGAAATAGGGTTTAACCATAAATATCTTTTAGATGCGCTCCGCGCATGTCCCGATGATGAGGTTATGCTCTCGCTTAATACTCACATTGCTCCGATTATAATAACCCCGCCCGAGTCGGACGAGTATCTGCATCTCATACTGCCCGTAAGACTCAAATCATGAAGATAAAATTTCTCAGAGTTGTAAACTTCAGAAATTACGAAAATGAGGAAATTGAATTTTCGGACGGAAAAAACCTCATTTTCGGTCAGAATGCACAGGGAAAAACCAATCTTCTGGAGGCAGTTTTCTATCTTTCCTGCCTTAAGACGCTCCGCGGAACGAAAGACAGCGAAGCAATAAGGCACGGCGAAAAGCTTTCGCGCGTGTGCGGAGAGTTTGAAGGAATGGGACGGCGCGAGGAAGTAATGTGCGATATTTCTCCGCGCGGAAGAAAACTGATTGTAAACGGAATAAGGAGAATGCGCCCGTCAAGCCATATCGGGCTTATTAAAACGGTAGTCTTTTCGCCCGATGACCTGCAGTTGATAAAGGAAGGTCCCGCACTTCGGAGAAGGTTTGTAAATATCGCCGTTTCCCAGCTCCGCCCCGCATATATACGCGCGCTTTCCGAGCATAATCGGATAATTGAGCAGAAAAGGAAGATTTTGAAGCTCGAGGAAGGCAGAAAATACTACGATTATTTGGACGTTTTGAATGAAAAGCTGGCTCATGATATGGACTTAATCTCGCGCGAGCGCGGAAGATTCCTGAAAAAAGCCGAAGCTCTTGCAAAAGAGACTACGGAAAAAATATCGGGCGGTTCAGAAAGCTGCGGTATTTCGTATGTGTGCGACAGCGCGATAGAAAATACCGAGGAAGACAATAAAGAAAGAATTTTAAGGCATCTTAACCTGAGAAAGGACGCGGAATTTGAAGCGCGTTCTTGTTTAATTGGCTCGCACAGAGACGATTTCACGGTTCTTATAAACGGACTCCCCGCAAAAAACTATGCGTCCCAGGGGCAGATACGCTCGCTCATTCTCGCACTTAAAACGGCGGAGAGAAGAATAATAGAGGAGGACTCGGGAGAAGTTCCCATTCTCCTGCTTGACGATGTTCTGAGCGAGCTTGACCCGCACCGCAGAAGCTTTCTTCTAAACGGAGCGGAAAAAGGGCAGACAATTATAACGGGCTGCGACCCGTCTATGTTCTCCGAGCTTTCCGCGGGAAAGATTTTCACCGTAAGCAAGGGAAAAATAAAATCTGAAAATAAATAACGGAGAAAAAAATATGTTTCTTCACATAGGAAAAGGAAAGTTGATTCCGAAATCAAGCATAATCGGCGTTTTTGACCTCGAAAAAACCTCGCAGTCAAAAAGAACGAAAAAGTTTTTGGCACATAAGGAAAAGGCGAACCACGTAATTAACGTGTGCGATGATATCCCGCGCTCTTTCATTGTCTGTCGGGACGGCAACCGCGAAAGGGTTTTCATCTCGCAGATTTCACCGCAGACGCTAAGGAGCAGAATAATGAACGACAGCATAGAATTAGAGGAAAATTGAAAACATAACGTATTATTTTAAGTGTATATAACAAAATGAATTTAATTTGGAGGAATAATATATGCCGGAAAGAGAAAACGGAAATTATGACGAAAGTAATATTCAGGTGCTTGAAGGGCTCGAAGCGGTAAGAAGACGGCCGGGAATGTATATAGGCTCGACATCCGAACGCGGGCTTCACCATCTCGTTTACGAGATAGTGGACAACTCGATAGACGAAGCACTCGCCGGATACTGCTCGAAGATAACGGTCGAGATTTTGAAGGGGGACGTAATCCGCGTTTACGATAACGGCCGAGGAATACCCACGGGTCAGCACGCAACGGGGAAAAGCGCGCTTGAGGTAGTATTTACGGTTCTTCACGCAGGCGGAAAATTCGGCGGCGGCGGATACAAGGTATCGGGCGGACTGCACGGTGTCGGCGCGTCTGTCGTAAATGCGCTTTCCGAGTGGCTCGAGGTTGAGGTATGCGACGGAAGCAAAATACACTATATGCGCTTTATGCGCGGTGATGTTGAGACTCCTATTAAGATAATAGGCGACACGGACAGGACCGGAACGAAAATTACGTTCAAGCCCGACCGCGAGATATTTGACGAGACGGTTTTTTCATATGACACGCTCAAGAAGAGACTCCGCGAGCAGGCATTCTTAAATGCAGGCGTTAAGATTTGCCTTTCCGATAAGCGCGGAGAGGAAGAACGCAAGGAAGAATTTCACTACGAGGGCGGAATATGCCAGTTCGTTGAATACTTAAACCGCAATAAAAACCCGATTCATGATGAAGTAATATATATATCGGGGCAAAAGGACGACAACATGGCAGAGGTTGCCATTCAGTACAACGACGGCTACGATGAGGTTACATACTCGTTTGCAAACAATATTCATACCACCGAAGGCGGTATGCACGAGACAGGCTTTAAGAGTGCGCTTACGCGCGTTATAAACGATTACGGAAAAAAGTCCGGAATACTCAAAGAGGATGAAAAGATATCGGGAGAGGACTCAAGAGAGGGTCTTACCTGCATAATTTCCGTTAAGGTAATAGAGGCGCAGTTCGAGGGACAGACAAAGACAAAGCTCGGAAACGCGCCCGTGCGTACGCTTGTAGATAAAATGGTATCGGACAAGCTCGAATACTTCTTTGAGGAGAACCCGAAGGTCGCGCGAATGATAGTCGAGAAATCAATCTCCGCATCCCGCGCAAGAGAGGCGGCGAGGAAAGCGCGTGAGGCATCGCGCAAGAGCGCAACAAACTCAGGCTCTCTCCCCGGAAAGCTCGCCGACTGCCAGGTAAGGGACTCGGCACTCACCGAAATATACCTCGTCGAGGGAGATTCCGCGGGCGGCTCGGCAAAGGAAGGACGCGACCGCCGTTTTCAGGCGATACTCCCGCTTTGGGGCAAGATGCTCAACGTCGAAAAAGCGCGCGCCGACAAAGTTTACGGAAACGACAAACTCTCGCCTATCATATCCTCGCTCGGTACGGGAATAGGTCAGGAATTTAACATAGAAAAGCTTCGCTATCACAAAGTAATCATAATGGCTGATGCCGACGTTGACGGCTCGCATATCAGAACGCTTTTCCTTACGTTCTTCTTCAGATTCATGAGACCGCTCATCGAGGGCGGATATGTCTACCTGGCGCAGCCGCCGCTCTATAAGGTGTTCAAGGGAAAAAAGGAAAAATACGTCTACGACGAAACCGCGCTCAATGAGGCACTTGAGGAAATCGGCGCGGATGCAAACGTGCAGAGGTTTAAGGGTCTCGGTGAGATGAACCCCGAACAGCTCTGGGAGACCACAATGAACCCCGAAAACAGAATACTCCTCCGCGTTACCATGGAGGACGCAATAGCCGCAGACGAAACATTTACTATCCTGATGGGCGAGAAGGTAGAACCGCGCCGCGAGTTCATTGAAAAGAATGCGGGATATGTAACGAATCTTGACGTTTAAGAGAGGCGAGGCAACAGATATGAGTAAGAAGAAAAACTTTCAGCGGGACGACAAACCGCTTAATCATCTTGAAATAGAAAAAATTCTCGATGTAGATTTAAATAACGAAATGCGCCGCGCGTATATCGACTATTCAATGTCGGTCATAGTCGGGCGCGCGCTCCCCGATGTGCGGGACGGACTGAAGCCCGTACACAGGAGAATACTTTACACAATGTACGAAGCGGGTCTTACCCCCGACAAGGCATACCGCAAGTCGGCGGCGACGGTCGGAGACGTTCTCGGTAAATACCACCCGCACGGCGACGCGTCGGTTTATGACGCAATGGTGCGTCTTGCACAGACATTCTCCATGCGCTATCCTATGGTTGACGGACAGGGTAACTTCGGCTCGGTCGACGGAGACCCCGCCGCCGCCTACCGATACACGGAGGCGAGAATGTCGCGCATTGCGCTCGAGATGCTCTCCGATATTGAAAAGGAAACGGTCGATTTCCAGCCGAACTTCGACGGACGGCTTCAGGAACCGCTCGTGCTCCCCTCAAAAATACCGAATCTCCTTGTAAACGGTTCGAGCGGTATCGCCGTAGGTATGACGACGAATATCCCCCCGCACAACCTCCGCGAGGTAATAGACGCGATTGTCGAGGTAATTGACAACCCCGAGTGCGATTTAAATGACCTTTTGGAACATATAAAGGGTCCGGACTTCCCCACATCGGGTATTATTATGGGGCTTGCCGGCATACGCGCTGCATATGCAACGGGCAGAGGGCGCATAAAAGTCCGCGCACGCGCCGAGATAGAGGAGGACAAGGACGGAAGGCAGAAAATTGTCGTAACGGAGCTTCCATATCAGGTTAATAAGGCGCGCCTTGTAGAGTATATCGCGGAGCTTATGAAGAATAAGACGATTGAGGATATATATGACCTGCGCGACGAGTCATCACGCGAGGGAATGAGAATAGTAATCGAGCTTAAGCGCGACGCGAACGCACAGGTGGTTCTGAACCTCCTCTACAAGCACACGCAGATGCAGACGACTTTTGCCGTTATTCTTCTTGCACTCGTGGATAACAAGCCGAAAACGCTCTCGCTCCGCGAGATTCTCGACTTATATATCAAGTTCCAGAAGGAAACGATAAGAAGAAGGACGGAATTTGACCTCAAAAAAGCCGAGGCGCGTGCGCATATCCTTGAGGGACTCCGCATAGCTCTCGACCATATTGACGAGATAATAAGAATAATAAGAGAAAGCTATAATGACGCAAAGCTCCGTCTTATGGAAGCATTCGGGCTTTCCGATGTACAGGCGCAGTCCGTTCTCGATATGAGGCTTGCAAGACTTCAGGGTCTTGAGCGCGAGAAGATTGACGCTGAGTATGACGAGTTAATGAAAAGGATTGAATACTTTAAGGAGATTTTATCGGACGACAAGCTCGTCGAGAGCGTCTTAAAGGAAGAACTTCTTGAAATATCGAGAAAGTTCGGAGACGACAGAAAGACGGAAATCGTTCCCGTTGACGATGAAATCGATATTGAAGACCTAATCCCCGTTGAGGACTGTGCATATACGTTCACGCACTACGGCTATATAAAGCGTATGCCCGTAAGCGTTTACAGAACACAGCACCGCGGCGGCCGCGGAGTTTCGGCAATGACAACGCGCGAGGAGGACTTCGTGGAGACAATGTTCACCGCATCAAGCCACGACTATATACTGTTCTTCACCAACCGCGGGAGAATGTACCGCATGAAGGGCTTCCAGATTCCCGAAAGCAGCAGAACGGCAAAGGGAATGAATATAGTAAACCTGATCGAGCTTGACAACGAGGAAAAGGTAACGGCAATGATTCCTATTAAGGGCTTTGACGATGAGCACTTCCTCGTAATGGCGACACGCGGAGGAACAGTAAAGAGGATTTCCCTTTCGAGAGTTGACTCGACACGCCGTGCAGGCGTCCGCGCAATCTCGCTTGCGGAGGACGACGAGCTCATCTCCGTCATGCTGACGGACGACAAGAGCGAGATAATGCTTGCAACGCGCGAGGGTATGGCAATCCGCTTTGCCGCAACGGACGTAAGAGCCATGGGCAGAGAGGCCGCGGGTGTTTACGGAATTGACCTGAAGGACGGTGACTGCGTGGTAGGAGCGGCGAAGATTGAGGAAGGCAAGGATATCCTCACCATAACGGAAAACGGCTTCGGAAAGCGTACGGATATTTCCGAATACCGTCTACAGAGCAGATACGGAAAAGGTATCATGAACTATAACATCAGCGAAAAGACGGGACGAATCGCGTCCGTAATTATGGTTGACGACAGCAATGATGTTATGATAATATCTAACGATGGGATAATAATCCGAATGAAAGCCTCCGGAATATCAAGATTCGGAAGAGTTACCAAGGGCGTAATACTCATGCGGGTGGGCGAGGACGTCAAGGTAATCTCCGCATCTGCCGCACCTCACGAGGAAGAGGACGATACTCCGTCCGCGGAAGAGGAAGAATAGAATCTCGGGTTTTTGTCTAAAATTTCAATGGTACGGGGGCGGGAAAACCCACCCGTCCCCCGTATAGAGGAAAGCTTTATGAAACTTGTTACAGTCTACACCGACGGCGCCTGCTCGGGAAATCCCGGTCCCGGCGGCTGGGGCGCAATACTCTCCTATAAAGGTGTTGAAAAGGAGATGTCGGGCGGTGAATCACACACCACAAACAACAGAATGGAGCTTACGGGCGTAATCGAGGCACTCGGAATACTGAAAGAGCCCTGCGAAGTATCGCTTTATACGGACAGCCGATATGTTGTAGACGGCATAGAAAAGGGCTGGGCGCGAAAATGGCGCGCAAACGGCTGGATGAGAAACAAAAAGGAAAAAGCGCAGAACCCCGACCTGTGGGAAAAGCTTCTTAACCTTCTCGATGTACACAAGGTTACATTTTTTTGGGTGCGGGGCCATGCTGAAAATGAAAAAAACAACCGCTGCGACGAGCTTGCGGTTTTAAAGTCAAAGGAATATGCAAAATAAATCAGGAGATGAATCCAAAATGATATATGCAGACAATTCGGCAACAACAAAAGTTCTTCCCGAAGTGCTGGATGCGATGCTCCCGTTCTTCAAGGGAGAATACGGTAACCCGTCAAGCCTTTATGAGTTTGCTTATACAAGCGCACGCGCCGTTGAGAAGGCGCGCGCTCAGGTGGCGGACGTAATAGGCGCAAAACCGCGGGAAATCTATTTCACAAGCTGCGGAAGCGAATCGGACAACTGGGTGTTAAAGGGCGTCGCCTCCCGTCTCGGCAATAAGGGCCGGCACATAATAACAAGCGCGCTCGAACATCCCGCAATCATGCACACGTGCGGGTATCTCGAAAAAAAGGGATTCCGCGTAACGTATATAAAGCCCGATAAATACGGTATGATTACCGCACAGGCGGTGGAGGACGCGATTGAGGACGACACGATTCTTATATCCGTCATGACCGCAAACAACGAAATCGGAACGATTATGCCCATTAAGGAGATAGGCGAAGCTGCGAAAAAGCACGGGATTTTGTTCCATACCGACGCGGTTCAGGCGTTCGGGCATATCCCGATGAACGTGGACGAGATGAATATTGACCTGCTTTCAATGTCGGGGCATAAAATAGGCGCGCCGAAGGGTATCGGCGCACTGTATATGAGAACGGGTGTTAATATAGACAACCTTATCCACGGCGGAGGTCAGGAAAAAGGCCGCCGCGCGGGAACGGAAAACGTCCCGTATATAGTCGGACTCGGCCGTGCGTGTGAGCACGCTGCCGCGAATATGGAATGCAACATAAAGAAACTCACGGGCATGAGGGACAGGCTTATCGAGCGTGTACTCAAAATCCCGTATGTAAGGCTTACGGGCCACCCGACTCAGCGTCTCCCCGGTCTTGTAAGCATTATAATCGAGGGCGTTGAGGGAGAAGCGCTCTTGCTCAATATGTATAACGAGGGAATCTGCGCAAGCTCGGGTTCCGCGTGTTCGTCGGGGTCGCTTGACCCGTCGCACGTGCTCCTCGGCATAGGACTTCCCCATCACATCGCACACGGCTCGCTCAGATTATCTCTCGGCGAGATTAACGAGGAAGGCGACGAAATAAAAATAGCCGAAGCAGTCGAAAAGGTCGCGGCAAAGCTCCGCGCCATGTCCCCCGTCTGGGAGGACGGAAAACCTGTCTGGGAAAAAGCATAAGACAAAGGAGAAAAGAATATGTACAGCGAAAAAGTATTGGACCACTTTTCAAACCCGCGCAACGTCGGCGAGCTTGAGAACGCAAACGCCGTAGGTCAGGTCGGAAACCCGAAGTGCGGAGATATAATGAAGATGTATATGAGAATAGAGGACGATATAATCAAGGAAGTATCGTTCAAGACGTTCGGATGCGGCGCCGCCGTCGCAACGTCGTCAATGGCTACGGAAATGGTAAAGGGCAAGAGCATAAAGGAAGCCCTTGAGCTTACAAACCGCGCCGTTGCCGAGGCGCTCGACGGACTTCCCCCGCAGAAGCTTCACTGCTCGGTGCTTGCCGAGGAGGCAATCAAGTCGGCAATCGCGGATTATTATAAGCGTCAGGGCATTGACCCGGAGCCGATAGTCGGATGCAACACGGACTGCGCAAACTGCTGCCCGCACAATCATTAAAAAATTACTGCCTGCCGTTTTAACGGCAGGCGGTTTTTTAAAATTTAGGCGTGTATTTCAGGGGAACGGTGCGCGAGTTTGCGCGGTATACCTTAAAATCACGGAATGTTATGTAGCTGCAATACGTTCCGAGCCCTACCCTGTTATACTCCGTAATCGGGTCGGGGTCGCCCATTTGAACGATAAGCTCGCCGTCCACCGTGATAAAGCAGATGTTTCCGACAATACCCGTCTGAATGTGGTATTCGCGGTCGGACTCGGCGACAAAGGAGCAGTTCATGGCGTGGAGCGCACAGGACGGATACCGCTCAATCCCCGTTCGGTTGTTCCACCAGCCGTTAAGACCCGCGATATAGCCGACGTCCGCGTCGTTCTTTTCGTAGTTCCAGCCTTTCGTTCTGAAAGAGAAGTTTAGGTCGTTGTTGCACGGCGAGAGAATTTTTCCGTAAAAATCGAGAATAATATCGCCCTTAAATTCCTCGTTGGTATATATAAGACCGCCGGCATTGCCGCGGTATAATCCCGTAACCACGCCGTCCTTCGCAGTCCATTCACCGCCCGTTATCTCCCAGCGGTTTTCCCAGCCGTCGGAAAAATCCTCGTGAAAGAGAAGCTCCCCTTCTGTTATTTCGTTTTTATGAAGATAAAACATTTTTTCACCTCGTAAAATAATTGCTTTAATAATTTTAACCGACTTTTTCCGCACTGTCAAGTGAACCCGGAATGTTTTGCGATATTTGACAACCCCTCCGTCAAAACTCCTCTTTGACTAAATCGGCGTAGTCGAGGCGGATTACCGATGAGAGGGTATCGGGACTCATTTCGACCTGAAACCCGATTCTTCCCGCGCTGAAGACGACAGTCTCACAATTCCTTGCCGACTCATCAACGCAGGTTTTGAAAAACTTTTTCATGCCGATTGGGGAACATCCGCCGTGGACATATCCCGTAAGAGGGAGAAGCTCGCGCGATTTTACCATTTCGATGTTCTTCTCGCCTGCCGCGGACGCGGCCTTTTTTAAATCAAGCTCACGCGCAACGGGAATAACGAAAACATAATGATTTTTTGATTTTCCGACACAGACGAGCGTCTTAAAAACACACGGCTCGTCCTTCCCGATGAGACGCGCGACGGTAACTCCGTCAACCGCGCCGTCGCTTTCGTAGGTGTGCTTTTTATATTCGGCGTGCATGGAATCAAGAACACGCATTACGTTGGTTTTTTCTTCTTTCTTCACTGCAATGCCTCCTTCTGCTCTTTATTATATATAAAAAGCTCCGTAAGGTCAAATTTTATCCTATAATATACCGCTCTTTATAAAAAATATATTGTTGACTAAATTGTATGTACAATACTATAATATAAACAAATAGAGTATTGTTATCGGGCGTATTCATGCCTGCTCGGAAAGGTTGGGAAGAATGAAATTTGGAGAATGGAACGGTTTTGAAGGCGGAAAGTGGAGCGAGAGCGTAGACGTCCGCGATTTTATACAGAGAAACTACACGCTCTATGAGGGCGACAAGAGCTTTCTTGAGGGCGCGACAGAGGAAACTAACCGCCTTATGAAGCGCGTTTTCGAGCTTGCACAGGAGGAGCGCGAGAACGGCGGAGTACTTGACATGGACACGCGCGTGGTTTCGACGATTACGTCCCACGGCGCGGGATATATAATAAAGGACGATGAAAAGATAGTCGGACTTCAGACAGACAAGCCGTTCAAGCGCGCGCTTCAGCCGTTCGGAGGCATACGAATGGCGCAGAACGCCTGCCGTGAATACGGCTACGAGGTCGATCCCGAGGTCGTTAAAATATTTAACGAATACAGAAAGACGCACAATCAGGGCGTTTTCGACGTATATACTCCCGAAATGCGCCTTGCGAGAAAATCGGCAATAATAACAGGGCTTCCCGACGCATACGGCCGCGGAAGAATTATCGGGGATTACAGAAGGATTCCGCTCTACGGAGTTGACTTTCTAATCGCCGACAAGATGCACCAGAAGGAAACAACACACGTAAAAATGACGGCGAAAAACATACGCCTTCGCGAAGAGCTTGCAGAACAGCTCCGCGCACTTGAGGAGCTGAAGGAACTCGGAAAAATCTACGGTTTCGACATTTCCCGCCCCGCAAAGAACGCAAAAGAGGCGGTACAGTGGCTCTACTTCGGCTACCTCGCCGCGGTAAAGGAACAGAACGGCGCGGCAATGAGCCTCGGAAGAACGTCCACATTCCTCGACATATATATAGAGCGCGACCTTAAAAACGGCGTAATTACCGAGAAAGAAGCACAGGAATACATTGACCACTTCATAATGAAGCTCCGCCTTGTAAGGTTTGCCCGCACGCCCGAATATAATGAGCTTTTCTCGGGCGACCCGACATGGATAACGGAAGCAATCGGCGGAGTCGGAGTTGACGGACGTCCGCTCGTTACAAAAACATCTTTCCGCTACCTGCACACGCTTGAAAACCTCGGCACGGCGCCCGAGCCGAACATGACGGTGCTGTGGTCGGTGCATCTCCCGCGCGCGTTTAAGGAATACTGCGCGGAGATATCGATTAAAACATCGTCCATACAGTACGAAAACGATGACCTGATGCGCGTTACTCACGGAGACGACTATGCAATCGCCTGCTGTGTTTCGTCAATGCGTGTCGGCAAGGAGATGCAGTTCTTCGGCGCACGCGCAAACCTTGCAAAATGTCTTTTGTATGCAATAAACGGCGGTGTTGACGAACGCCTTAAAATTCAGGTCGGCCCGAAATACCGCAGATGCGAGGGCGAATATCTCGATTATGACGATGTTATGGAAAAATATGACGATATGATGGAATGGCTTGCGGAACTGTATGTAAATACGCTCAACATCATACACTATATGCACGACAAATACTGCTATGAAAAACTTCAGATGGCGCTCCACGACCGCGACGTAAAACGCTGGTTCGCAACGGGCATTGCGGGGCTTTCCGTTGTTGCCGATTCCCTCAGCGCAATCAAATATGCCAAGGTGCGCGTCATCCGCGATGAGGACGGCGTGGCAGTCGATTACGACGTCGAGGGCGATTTTCCGAAATACGGCAACGACGACGACCGCGTTGACTCAATAGCCGTCGATATCGTGCGCCGATTTATGGACAAGATAAGAAAGCACGACACTTACCGCGACAGCATACCCACAATGTCAATACTCACAATAACGTCAAACGTCGTCTACGGAAAGAAAACGGGCAAAACACCCGACGGCAGAAAGGCGGGAATCCCGCTTGCGCCCGGCGCAAACCCGATGCACGGGCGCGACAAAAACGGTGCTGTTGCATCTCTTGCATCTGTCGCAAAGCTCCCGTTCAAGGACGCACAGGACGGTATATCAAACACATTTTCAATAATCCCGGGCGCGCTCGGAAAGGACGACGAGATTTTCGTCGGAGACCTTGATGTTGAGCTTTCCTGCGGCTGCTGCGAAAATGTTGTGAAGTAGAAAGGAGAAAAAAATGTCAAACAAACAGCAAATAGATAATCTTGTGAACCTGCTCGACGGCTATGCCGCTCAGGGAGGACATCACTTAAACGTAAACGTATTAAACCGCGAAACGCTCCTCGACGCGCAGAAGCACCCGGAAAAATACCCTCAGCTTACGGTTCGCGTTTCGGGCTATGCCGTTAATTTTATAAAGCTTACAAAGGAACAGCAGGACGATGTAATATCGCGCACGTTCCACGACAGGATATGAACGGGAGAATACACAGCATAGAAACCTTCGGCACGGTGGACGGCCCGGGCACGCGGTTCATCGTGTTCCTGCAGGGCTGTCCCATGAGGTGTCTGTACTGCCACAATCCCGACACATGGAACACATCCCTCGGCGAGGAAATGAGCGCCGAAGAGATAATTAAGAGATGCTCCCGTTATAAAAACTTTCTAAAAAACGGGGGTCTTACCGTTACGGGCGGAGAACCTCTCGTGCAGATTGATTTTGTAACGGAGCTTTTTTCGCGGGCAAAGGCGGAGAATATTCATACCTGTCTCGACACATCGGGTATAACCTTTTCGCCCGCGCTCCGCGGAAAATTCGACGCGCTTATTGAAAACACAGACCTCGTGATGCTGGATATAAAGCACATAGACGATGAAGAACACAAAAAGCTCACGGGGCACCCGAACGCGCCCGTAATCGCTTTTGCGGAATATCTTGAGGAAAAGGATATCCCAGTCTGGATTCGGCATGTCCTTGTCCGCGGTATAACGGACGGGGAAAAAGATTTAAAACGGCTCGGGAGATTTCTCGGAGAACTGAAAAACGTACGTGCGCTCGACGTCCTCCCCTATCACGACATGGGAAAGGCGAAATACGAAGCCCTCGGAATCGACTATCCGCTGAAGGATACGCCCCCGACGGCAAAGGAAGAGGCAAAGCGCGCGCGGGACATAATTCTCGGCGAAATATACAGAACAAAAAAGACGGTGTAAAAGTAAATTTTACACCGTCTTTTTTGCAGGTATGCCTATGTATGTGCCTTCTTCGGTTATATTTTTCACAACTACCGCGCCCGCGCCGATTACGCAGTCATTGCAGACGGCAATGTTGTTTCTCACGCACGAACCGATTCCGAGCATTGTCCGCGCTCCGATTTTTACGTTCCCCGCAAGATGCGCTCCGACGGAGACATGCACAAAATCCGATATTTTATCATCGTGCTCAACCACCGCGCCCGTATTTATTATGCAGTGCCTCCCCACCGACGCGGCGGGGTTTATAACCGCGCCCGCACAGATAACGCTCCCCTCGCCCACGTCCGCGGTTTCGGAGATAACGGCGCGGGGGTGTATCGCCGTGTACCACTTGCAGTTTTTCATGTTAAGGCAGAGCTTTTCGCGAATATATTGATTCCCGACGGCAATAATAAAAAAACAATCGGGATATTTTTCAAAGTCGGAATCCAAGCCGAGAACGGGACGGTTCAAAAAGGAAGCCGATGACAAATCCGCCGTAAGGAACCCGAAAACATTGTCCCCCGACAGTCCGACAATATCCGACACCACCTTCGCATGACCGCCTGTGCCTATTATGATTACATTTTTCAACCCGCATCACCGAAAATATTATACTCTATATATTGAGTATAGTCAAGAGATTAAGTATGTTAAAATTTATGCGGTGGTTAAAATGATTAGCTATAAGCCGTTTTACGATACACTTTTCAAAAAAGGGATTACCGAATACAATATGATATTCAAGCAGGGTTTTTCCGCAAACAC
>CAKSEF010000007.1 GCA_934446465.1 uncultured Oscillospiraceae bacterium | reverse complement strand
TTTTATATATCGCTTTCGACATAATTATCGCGGGATTGAGTCCCGAAACAAAATACGCGAAAACCGCGGATATTATGTATGCAAATGCTTTCATTGTCTTTTCCTCTTATTCGACAATTATTATGTAATGATATATATCCTGTTCGCCGTCGATAACATATATCTCGCACATTGAATGCTTCGAGGCAAGATAATTCTTTATTTCTTCCGTTTCCGCGGCGTCGGAATCTTTGCCGCAGATGAGAATGCAAATTTCCCTGTCCGTAAAATCTATGCCATCTATAAGCCTTTTTGCGGTGTCTACCCTGTCATTGTCCGCCGACAAAACGCGGTCGCCCACAAAACCTATATATTCGCCCTTGTAGAGGTCGAGTCCGTTGCTTTCCGTATCGCGCGAACAGGTCGAAACTGCCGCGGTGGTAACGTTTTGCATTGCGTCGTAAAGTTCGGATTCAACTTCTTCGGGAGTATCAAGTTCCGTGTTGAGCATCGTCAATGCGGCGTGTCCCTCACCGAGGGTCTTGCTTTCAATGACGCGGACATCAGCCTTTTCATACATTTTCGCAGCTTGCTTTGCGGCAAGAATTACGTTACCGTTATTCGGCAGAACAAATATCGTATCGGCATTCACCCTGTCAAAAGAATCGAGAAAATCTTTTGCGGACGGATTCATGCTTTGTCCGCCGTTTACGACTTCATCCGCACCGAGGTCAAGCATCATCTGCCTTATCCCGTCACCGCAAGCCACGGTCACAACACCGTATTTTTTATGTTCTTTCGGCTTATCCACAGTTCCGAAAGATTCAGTATTATTGTGCTGCAACGACATATTCTCGATTTTGACCGTCAAAAACTCACCGAAATTGCGGCAAAAGCCGAGAACCTTATCGGGTGTCATCGTGTGAACATGGATTTTCACTATGCTTCCCGTTTTGAAAGCGACAATGGAATTACCTATGTTTTGCAGATAATCCGTTATAACGGAAACGTCAAACTTTTCAATGTCGGTCTTTGCCGTTTGCAGACGGAGCAAAAGTTCGGTGCAGTAACCGAATTCAAGCACGCTGTTTTCGTCAAATTTTCCGAGATCGAGTTTTTCGGTTCCGATTTTGGGGGCGTCGACGACCGTTGCGTCAAAATTGCCGTCGAGAGAACGCCTCATACCCTCAACTATACGGATAAGCCCCGCACCTCCGGAATCCACAACGCCCGCCTGTTTCAGAACGGCAAGCAGTTCGGGGGTGCGCATTAACGACGCATTCGCCTCAGCCAAAAATCCGTCAAGATATTCTTCAACGGTTTGTGCACCGAGTTGTCCCGCCGCTTCCGCAGATTCACGCGCAACTGTCAGGATAGTCCCTTCCGTCGGTTCCATAACAGCGGCGTAAGCGTGTTTTACGCCCTCATTCATCGCCTCAGCAAGTTTTTCTGCATCGGCGGTCTCAACACCGTCAAGCCCCGCCGCTATGCCGTCAAAGAATTGCGAAAGTATTACGCCCGAATTTCCTCTCGCGGAAAGAAGCATACCGTTCGCAATATTTTTTGCCGTTTCTCCGAGAGTTTGAGCCTCTGCCGCTTCCGCGCCGCCGAGAACGGTCAGAAGCATATTGTCGCCCGTGTCTCCGTCAGGTATCGGAAACACATTCAGATCATTTATTTCAGCCGCGTGCGCTTTCAGGTTTGCAGCGCCCGCCGCCACCATTTTTTTGTAAAGAAGAGCGTCTGCCGTCTTCGTGTTCATTTCAGTCTCCCAAATTGTATGTAACTTCTTTTCCGAGTCCGAATATCGCAACGGCGTCGGGACCTATCGAAGCGCCGATTATCGGACCGATGTAACCTACATAAATTTCCTTGCAGGGAATTTCCGAAAGAATGAGACTTTTCAACTGATCGACCTCTTCTGCCGCGCAGTCGGCGTGCAAAACATAAACCGTCTGATTTTCGGGGTCGATTATAGACTCTTTGAGTAAGGAAACGATTTCTTTGAATGAGTTCTGTCTGCCCTTGACTTTTTTGAACGCAGACTGAGCGCCTACGGCGTCGGCAATGATTATCGGCTTAACGCCCATAAGATTTCCGAAAAATGCGGAGGTTGCCTTAACTCTGCCTGCGCGGCGAAGCGCGTCAAGAGAGTGAACGGTACAATACTCGTTGACTATTTTTCTCATCGCCGTAATCTTTTCGTTGATCTCTTCCGCGGACATATCTTTTTCGGCAAGGCGTGCGGCTTCGATCGCAAGCATACCCTCACCCATGGAGGCATTGAGGGAGTCTATGCAGAAAATCTTTCTTTCGGGATGTTCTTTCATCAGTTTTTCGGCAAGAACGTGCGCCGTGTTGACGGAACCCGATTGTTTTGAAGAACAAGCGATATAAACTATATCCTGTCCGGCTTCTATGTATTTCGTAAACACTCGGTTGAATTCCTCAACGGGAACCTGCGTTGTGGTTATACGTCTGCCCGAACGCATTATCTCATAAAACTCATGAACTTCACCGGGAGTCCACGCAAGAGACGCTGGAGACGTTTTGCCGTCAAGAACAGTGTTCATCTGCGCATAATCAATATCGTATTTTTCCATAAGGTCGGGAGTAAGATCCGAGCAGGAATCGGTAATGATTTTTACCTGTTTCATTTTATACCTCCGTATTTTCGACGTAATTCGACATTATTTATTATATATAATATCATTCTAATCTAAACTGAAACGAAACAAACGGGGCTGTAAAGAAATTTACGCTTCTTTACAGCCCCGAAATTTTGGCGTTCTTATTTTATTTTCGGCAACATAACGATGAAAGTCGTTATATCGTTTTCCGACTCGACGGATACTATACCTGAGTGCAGATCAACAATGCGTTTGACAACGGCAAGCCCGACTCCGTTGCCCTGCGTTGAATGAGATATATCGCATTGATAAAACTTTGCAAATACCCGTTCCCTGTCCTTTTCCGCAATTGAACTGCCGGTATTTGCGACATCTACCGAAATGCTTTTTTCGTCTTGCCGAATGCGAATAAAAACCGTTCCTCCGAAAGGCGTGAATTTTATCGCATTGTCAAGCAGATTGAGCCATACCTGACGCAGAAGTTCCTCGCTTCCGACTACACTTATCTCGTCAAAATCAAGTTGCAGGTCAATTTGTTTTGCCGTCCACTTGTCTTCAAGAATGAGAACACAGGTCCTTATCTGCTCCGAAAGATTAAAACTTGAAACGTCAGTCAAAATCGTTTGATTTTCAACCTTTGTCAGGTTCAGAACGTTGGTTGCCATTGCGGACAGGCGACGGGATTCTTCTTCTATAATGTCAAGATATTCCCGACGCTGCTCTTCCGTAATATTCTCTGTTTTCAGAAGTTTCGCAAAACCCGATATCGACACTATCGGAGTTTTGAATTCGTGCGAAAAGTTATTGACGAAGTCTGAGCGGAGCACCTCGGTATTTTCAAGTTCCTCCGCCATTTTGTTTATACTGTCCGTCATTTCTTTTACGCTCGGATTTTTTGAAAGGATTCCCTCAAACTCAATTCGGGATTTATACTCTCCCCTCGCAAGCCTGTTCATCATATTTATTATAGTGTTTATCGGCTTCATGAACAAGCGACCGAATATAAACGAAAACGCTATGCCGAAAACACTCAGAACAAGCGCCATCAGCACCATGAACTGGTTGAACGTCAGCAGTCCGCCCTCACCGATACTCAAAACGCCGGTATTGACAAGTACCAAAGCGGGGATACCGACGATAAGAAGCGCCGCAAGCAGAATAGCAAAAGCAGAGCTCGCAAACATCGCTGTCAGAGAAAAACGCGACGGGTGGTCTTTTAATTTAATATTCCATGATACGCCCTTTTTCTTTTCACTCATACGTTTTTCACCGCCTTGTAGCCAAGCCCGCGAACGGAAACGATTTCAAATTCGTTCCAACCCTCAAAACGCTTGCGCAATCGTCCTATATGCACGGTCACGGTCTCCCAGCCGCTGTCCGATTCCATGCCCCAGATCTCGTCCATAAGTTGAATACGCGTAAAAATCTTACCGGGGTATGACAGTAATTTATAAAGCAACAAAAACTCTTTCTGCGGCAATTCCTGAACAGTTCCGTGTCCCGTAACGGTCAGCGCATCGTAATCAAGCACAACGTTGCCGACAACTATGCGGTGTTCGCTGACTATTTTTGCTCTCCGCAAAAGAGCCTTTATACGGAGCAGCATTTCCTCTTCGTCGATAGGCTTTGTTATATAATCATCAGTTCCGACCAAAAAACCTTTGTGCTTGTCCGTCGGAAGTTGCTTTGCTGACACCATCAGTATCGGAATATCATTTTCCGATTCACGGAGAGTTTTGGTAAATTCATATCCGTCCATTTCGGGCATCATAACATCAAGCACAACAAGGTCTATATGTTCCCCGTCAAGTTTTTCAAGCGCATCTTTTCCGTTTTCCGAAGTCGAAACGGTAAAATTCTCGCGACGAAGAACCGCTTCTATAAGTTTTCTCGTGTTTTTGTCGTCATCAACGACAAGTATATGAAACATCGAAAAATCCCCTTTTCAAATACGCAATGCATTATATGTATAATTATAGCACATTGGCAAAAATCCGTCAAGGCAGGCAATACAACTTTAAATCCGAAAAAGACAAAAGCCGATATTTGCAGATAATAACTCCTATAAAAGGTTCATTTCTTGCGCATATAATGGTGCGTCCCGTATTTTTATGTCTGTTTTTTACAATATATGGGTTTTGAAAAGTAAAAATTATATCACATTTTTTATTGCATAACCTATTGACAAATGCTTTTGAATTTGTTATAATATACAAGCCGTTGAAAAGACATGACTCATTAGCTCAGGTGGTAGAGCACATGACTTTTAATCATGGTGTCCGGAGTTCGAATCTCCGATGGGTCACCAAAAGAGTGTTATCCGAACTTTTCTTTTCTAATGGTTTTTTCGGGTACACAAGAAAACACCGACAGGGATAAATCCTTGCCGGTGTTTTTTTATTTCAAAAAATCACTTTCCCGCACCCTCTTTACAACATCCTCAATCGTCGGGCACGTCGTCTTATATATCTTCAAGCACACGCCCGACGTACCCTCACGACGAAATACATTCCAATGGTTCTTTTTCTCTTCAACCGTAAATTCTTTTTCGTTCTTAACGATATACAACGACATTGCCTCCTATAATATTTTGCCATATTATAGTACAACATCTTAAAAAAGTCAATACCTAAAATAAGAGACCGTTTTCACGGTCTCTTATCTGTTTACTTCAAAAACTCCGCCGCTGCATATCCTATATAGTCCTTGCCGCCGTGGTTGACAATGATACAGTCCCAAGTATACCCGTCAGCCTTACAAATCGCTTCCTGCACGACCTGTACAACATGCCCGCGTGGTATGTAAAAGAACCTTTTACCGCTCTTTGTTTGCGCCTTGCTGCGAAGTGCAAGCGCGTCGGTTGTAACTTTCGTTTTGACCTCGCCGCTTACTACGCCGAATTTAATCACTTTTTTCTCCTCCTTCGGTAACTCCTTAAACTTCAAGCCTCTGGCATTTTTGACCGTTGTAAACTTCGGGTCAACAAAGAACAGGTTTTCGGGCTTTGCGGTTCCGTGCGTTGTGGTTATAACCCACGAACCGAGCGAATTTTTTTCCCAGCCCGAACCTTTCAAACCGCCCTTGCCCGCGGACATATGAACATGGTTGCCGCTTGCGTGAGACGTACCCTCATAGCCGATAAGTTCACCGCGCTTGTATTTGCGTCCGACGTAAATGCCGTTTCTGCCGAAATCGGAATTATTCATGTGCACGAATTTTATTGTGCATATATCCCTTGTTCCGTCGGCAAAATTGACCTCGGAAGTCGAAACGAGCCACGCGCCGTTCGCGTGATTTGCACCCGTTACGTCGCCAGCGATTTTGACGACTTCCATTTCGTCGCAGGGACAATAAAACGGGCTTCTTCCCGTGTCCTCTCCCGCAATGTCAATAGGATAGTCTGCGGGCGTTCCGTGCGAACTGATATAGTGCGAAGTTTTTCCGTCGTAAGTCTGGGTTATGCCCATAACTTTCATAGGGAAAGTCAAATAGTTTTTCGCCATATCATTCACCCTCTTTCAGTTCGGGCAAGCCCGCGACCGACGTCAACAGAGACAGAATGCCCGCAAGCGCAGCCGCGGAAATAACCGCAACCCAATTAACATCGCCGATAACCACCGAAGTGCCTATCATGGCTACCGCTGTCTGCGCCACCGTCTTGACGGCTCTTATACCCGCCGCCTTAATCCAAGTCTTAAAACTGTTTTTCATTCTTTTTCGCTCCTTTCGTTGTAACTCTAATCCACTTGTCGTGTATGTATGAGTTCTGTTTCAAATCGTTAGTATAATGGTCGTAAACCTCGTGCGCATATTCCCATTCAACCTCATCCTTGACGTAACCGTTTTCGAGGTCTCTCATAAAACCTATCAGGTAGGCGCGGCATTCGCGTATATCGAGTTTATCGACGCGCTTGAAAACCTTGTTCATGGCTCGTCCGATAAACGCCGAAATCACGCCGAGCGCCGTTATAATACTCGCGATAGTTATTATAGTGGAGGCTATATCCGTCATGCACTCACCCCCTTGATAATTTTCACACATATTTTTTCAGCGTTCTCTGCAGTTTTTACTCCCAGAATTGAATATCTAAAGTATTGAACATTATTCATTATTTTTATTTCCTGCGTATAAGAAACTCCGAACTGAGAACTAATATAAAATAAACTTAAATGAGTATGCTCCGAATCGTACATATTTATATACAGCGGTGTGAACGAACCTGTCAGAGCTTTGGAATTGATTCTGATGATATCTCCTGCAACGACAGGTATAAACCCTGTAATAAAAGCATCTGCAGCCGCCGCTTCAAGCCCACTTGAATTTGTTCTATATCCAAGTTTATACCCCAATCCATTATTATAAGGGTCTCCATTTTCATCAACCGAAGCGGCAATCGGGGAGAAGTCTCCCCAATAGTCGGCAATTGCCGCGCCCATCTGCGCAGCGGTGTATGTTCCCGTTCCGCCCGTCAATTTGCGTATTCCGTCCGCTATCGCCTGAATGTCGCTTTCTTCATAGAGTTTATTCATCAGTATGCCACCCCGTTTCCGTTCGGCAGCGCCGCGATAACGGCGTTTACCAGTTCCTGCTTGTCCGCTTCCGTGAAATAGTCCGTTCCTTTTACGGGCGTTTTCCCGTCCGCGCCTTTCGCTCCCGTGTCGCCTTTATCACCTTTCGCGCCCGTATCACCTTTTATGCCTTTTGCCGAAACGCCCGTGTCTTCCGTGCCGATGACCCAGTTCCCGCTCTCGTTTATCGAGGGCGTCGTTGCGGCTGTCTTTTCTTTGACATATTTGCCGACCCCATACGACGACGGAATTTTTGCCATTCCCGTAATTGTATCATCAAGCGTTGAACCGTCACGCTGAACAAGTGTATAACCCGTCACCCCAACCGTGCCCGGTGTTGACCCTGCGGCTTGGTATGTCTGCAACAGCAAACCGGATTTTTTCAAATCCGCATCGGACAGTCCGAGTGCGTTTTTGAGTTTCTCTTTCAAAAGTTTGGTGCTCGGAACGCTGTTGTCCGTCGGCGAAGCCGGCATTTCGGCATCTATTCCGACCGTGCCGTATATTCCGCTCATATACTTTCGCACCAAGCCGTTGCTCGTCGGCTCGTCGATTTTTTTGTCAAGCGCCGCTTTAATTGCCTTGTTCTGCACGGGATTTTCCGACGTCGCGGACAGTTCCGCGTCTACGGTTATAGTTGTTCCCGCACCGCCGCTTCCGCTCGAAAGGCTTCCCAAGCATTGATACATCTGTATAAGGTAAGATCTGATAGGATTTACAGCGTTGATAAATACCCATACATACTTATCATCAATATGCAGTCCCTGCACAGTTCCTGATATTTCTGTTCCGTCAATATAATATAACTGCCTTTTCGTCACCGACACAGAGTAATCGGACATCGACATCTTTGCAATCTTGTAGCCTGTATCCGAATAGCCAAAATACAAAGTGTCTCCCCAGAATTTCGCCCCTCCGACAGGATAGGCAGTCTCGGAAGTATGTGTGTCAAGAACCGTGAACTGTCCGTTAAACTCTCCGTTATCATCAACATTCAACAAAACTTTCGTTACCGTTTTTGCATTGTTCGAGAGCAGATATACGATATTGTTCAGCCCGAGGTTTGACGCTCCCCATACGGCTTGTACCTTATATCCTATATCTACATTGTAAACAATCGCATTCGCGGCAAGTGTCGCTGTTGCCGAATATTCGGAAGTCACAAGTCCCATAGGGTTCTTGACGACGGCGAACCAGTTACCCTCGGTCGAGAAATCGTTCGCGCCGTTGCCGAAGATAAGGCAGTCGTTCGCGGGATTATAATCGAATGTGTTGAGGTGTCCGAAGTCCGTTTTGATAATGCCGAGAAGAAGCAATCCGTCGTCGGTTATTCGGTAACGCTTGATAACGGTCGTGTCTCCGCTCGCGCCCGAACCCCACAACTCGCCCTGAACAAAGGTAAAGTCATTCGCGTTCGGGAAGTCGGTAAATATTCGCTTAATCTGCCCTGTTTTTTCCGAGCCTGTATCACCGATATTCGGCATTTCTGCTGCGGGAATATTCAGATTCACGAAGAGCTCGGCTGACGAGTTCTCTCCCGAAGCAAATCGTGTGGAAACAACGATGAGAACTGCATTCTCGGGAACGCTTATATCGTCAAACGAGATAAGATTAGCACCGGCAGCAGTCGGTTTTACACCAGAAATGAAATTACTTGCGATACTGTCTTTCCCCGAATAAAACGCAATAGAATAAGCCGCGGTTGAATTAGAGAACAACTTTGCGTTGATTTTCTTTATAGGGTGTTTATCTGTGTAGAAATAATACGAAAACCAACTGCCGCTTGCCGTATACTCACCGTCTGCGGCTATATGTCCGCGCTTGCGCGTGTCGTAATCTGCTAACGATAATGTTGCATACGGGAGTTCAGATACGTTCGCCGCGTCGCCCTTGTCTCCTTTTTCTCCCTTGTCGCCCTTATCGCCCTTATCTCCTTTTTCTCCTCGCTCCCCGCGCGACGGCTTGCCCGTGTCCTCGTTCCCGATATACCAATCGCCGTTAACGCCGATATGCGGGATTTTCGTAGAAGCTTCTTCCGCTTTTGCGGTTGCAGCGGTGCAGTCCTCTATCAGTTTAACAAAAATATCCTGTTCGTCGTCCGAAATATCTGCTCCTGAATACTCTGCCGGTTCAACTATGATAGAGAACGAAAGACTTGTTAGCTTATTGTTGCCATCAACAATGGAAACACTTGCATTAACAATGTCATAAACTTCAAGCATCCATGTATTTATGGGAACGTTGACAGTTCCGTCATCATTGACGCTCCCTGCGAAAGCTTTCGCTTCACCGTCCGAACGTTTCACATTGATAAACACTGTGGCTGTCGGAGATACGGTTATCGTTTTTTCGTCGTCGCAAAGAGTGACGGTCAGCGTTCTCGACAACGTGTCTCCTTGTTTTGCAAAGACTTTGCAAACCGTATTCGGCTTGGAGACATTTAATGCTATATCTCTGCTAATAGCTGCCATATTTTACCTCCTTGATTATTTTTCAATCCAACCATACCATGTTCCGTTAACACCAGATCTTAAATAAACTGTGTACGGGGGGTTTCTGTGGGTGTAACGTTGTATTATCAGATTAGGTGTACAGGTAAATACTTCTAACATTCCTATCTCTGTCGATGGATAATTTTTCGTGGTGTCTGAAACTGCTCGTCTCCGAAAGTAAATCCCGGAATCTGTTATACTGTTCAGGTCTGTTTCGTCGGATAAATCGGGATTTACTATCCCCATTACATTGAACCCATTCATCATGATGTTTCCGTTGACATCAAGTGGGGCTTCCGGGTTTATTTTATTTATGCCTACTTTTTTATAGCGGAAAGACATTAGGGGTTCTCCCTCGGGAATAATCATTGTTATCGCTGTTGTCCCGAATTTGTCTGCTGCTGTGATCTCTATGTAATAAGAATCAGTTATTGGCAATTCAAAAGCATTTTCGGAATATTCGAAGCCTGTTCCCGAAACGGTCGTACCGCTCAAATCAATATAATCCGAGTAGCTTGCGGACGTCGTTTTTCTGAACCTATACTTTAACGAAATTAAAGTGTTTTTTACTCCATCATTTATAGTGACGGGAGAGACTTTACCCGTAACTGCCAAATTGATTGTTTTGTCAATGCTATTTACTCTTACAGCTTTCCACGTACTAAAAGTAATAGATTCGTAAGGAATCACCGTTATTTCCCGTGAATCTGTTGAAGAATAACCTCTTGTATCAATAATTGCAACTTTAAGAAATAATCTTCCTGATTTATTTACTACCCCAAAGGATATTGTTTCCGTTTGTGAACTGACTGTTTTATCATCTATCGTCGCAGATACATATGCAATTCTCGCGCCGTTCCTTGAACCAGAAGCGCCGCCTATCCAAACTTTAAGTTCGGATAACTGTTGGACTAAAATACCATCGCTTCCAGTAACAGTTACAACGTTACTGTTATCGTCAGCATAATTAAAAGTACCCAGCCTTGGAGCAGAATTTGCCTCAGTCGTAAAAACAGTTATATTTGCGGTTGAAGTTTCTCCCATTTGTTCCCCGTTGGCAAACGTTGTCAATTTACAACTCAACTTTGCTGATTTCGAGTTGGGAAAAGTATTGAGTATATTGCTTCGTTGCGTGCTCGAAAGTACTACGGACTTTGTGCTTTTACCGGCATTTCCCGATAATCCCGTAAATGTCGAGAGGACAGTTTCTCCGTTACAAATTTCCAATGTATGCGTATATGTTGGATTATATATTGTCCATGTAAAAGAAACTATCGGGGTTTCTACATCAACTTCAAGGTCGTTTACTGCATTGAGTACGGTTCCTCCGAGAGTTTTTACACTCATCGAGACAGTTCCGTAAACATTATTTGATTCTTTCCTTGCCCGAATTTTTATATTATATGTAGTATTGGGCGAAAGGTTCGAAATCGTTACGCCCGCGCTCAACCCAGGAACAGAAGAAAAATTCGTCCACGTGCTTCCATCGTCAATACTGTAATCCCACTTATCACACGCCACATCTGTTTTTGCAATCAAAGTTGTATTTGTGGATGATACGGAAGAGGTTTCGAGCGTGACAGTCGGCGCAGTCACGTCTATTGCGTCGAGGTCTACGGTTGCAGTGGCTGTTATTGTACCTATACTTTTCCCGCTGTAAGTCCCGTTGAATTTCCATTCTGCTTTGAGAGTAACGTCTGTTTTTGTCCCGTCCGCTTCATGATGTACCTTCGCGGTATAACTATATAGTAATTTGTCTTTATATCCGGAAGACAAGTCATCTATACTTTTGGTTGAAAATGCCGTTGAGTTCGCCCCTATTGCAGCGGTATTGTCGGTTCTTGCCCCGACTTGAAGTTTATAATAATGGAGAAAGATATTCAGCGTGACTTCCGTGTACAGTTGTGCTTTATTCTGTCTTCCCGACCATGTACATTTCAGCCCGAAGTTTTCGACGGGGAAAGACTGAAACGTTCCGCTCAAAGCCATAGTAATCTCTCCTTAATCTATAAAAATCAAATTTGCGCCGCTGTCTTCATAGGGAACCATGCGAATTTTACCCCACTGTGAATATTCCGCGAATGACGCTCTCGGAATATCCATTGTTTCTCTCGAAATGCTTGTAATAAGCATTTCTTTGTAATAAATCTTAAAAGCGCTCGGGGTTATTTCAATACGATAATCTTCTCCCGCTTTCGAAACATTGATTCCCTCTGCCGATAAAAGACGGAACAGTGCGTCGCCTGCATTTGTAACCCCATAAGACCAAACAGGTTCGCCGTTATTCCACCCGCTGCTCGTCCACGCTATTCCTCCGGCGGTCATTGTAAATATTGTATCGCTTTCTTCAAGGGCGGGACGGTTATGCAAATATCTGATAACCGAACCGTCAGTCTGCTTTATGTCCGTTTCATACAGTCCGAGCGCATTGCAAATCAGTTCGTTGAAAGCCAATACCGTTTGAACGCGCTGATTCAATGTTTTGTTTTGTTCTTTTTGAATTTCTGCAATAATTGCTGATTCACGCTTCGTTAACGGATTCGCTGACGCATACCCCTGTGCAGTCTCTGTTTCGCCCTTTGCTTCTATCGAAGTGTTTGCGTTTATGGTGAATCCGACATTTGTTAAAATACTTGCATGAGATACACCCTGACTGTCAACGAAGGTAATTTTGTCGAGAGGGTATAGGTGCGGCATTGGTGCGATTGTTGCCGAAAACGGAGTATATTTAAAACCTGCAAGTCTGACATATAGTTCTTGTCCGACAGAACGAATATTTTCCTGAATCAAGCTATTGCTCTCAATGTTTATAACATATCCATCTACGCCTATAAGAACTTCTTCATCGCTTGTCTTGATTCGAATGCCCGATATAGTTATCGGTTTTTCGTCAATGTCGGAACTATATCTATTGTTTGCCGTGATTTCGGTAGTTGTCTCCGTATACCATTTCAAGACAAGTTCTCCATCCCAGTCGAAAAAACAACATGTTCCTGTTATCTCTGCTATCCAAGACAATATCTGTCTATACGTTAAATCCTTATCTGTCGGAGCTTCGGAAATACTGTAACTCTTATTTGGCAGGTCGGATACACTCGTCTTTAATCTCACGTTGCAAAGATTACATATTCGTGGAAGCAATTCGGAAATCGTAGTCGGAAATGTCAAAAGATTTATATCTACGGGCTTTTCAAACAACAACATTCGATCAAGCGCTGACAACGTTACTTCATCGAGTATTCTCGGGGCTTCATCAATAGTGAAATATCCAAGCGGAATCAATGTTAAATCGGAATTTTCATCGTTCCAATCCTTGACACCGAGTTGTATATACATTTCCGCTCCCTCAAATGTTACATTGTCGAATTTTCCGTCAGAATTATTAAGTTTTAATTTGACTTCCGAAGCAATAACCGAACCTATTTCGATTTTGCTCCCAGAGACGGAAGCTCGGTCAATGGCAAATCCTCCCGACAAAATATCCTTTTCGGATAAATTTAACGTCTCTTTTGTACCCTGAAAGGTGATGTTAATAACCTGTCTGTTATCTTTTTCAAACAATTCTCGGGCTATTTCTGAAATAGGATATGCCATTATGTTCCCGACCTCTCAATTATATTAAAAGACACATTTGACCACAATCCCTTTGTTGCATTGTAAAGTGGGGTCGAACGATTCCCGACATAGAACTCTGACGTCTTAAAATCTCCGCTCATGGCATCAAGATAACACACCTCTATGTATTCAGGGTTAAATGCTTGAAGTATTGCAGAAACATCGGCGGTCGGAATATTTTGCCACGCAAGTTCAAGTCCAACGATTTGTCCAATCCTCTTTTTGTGCATTTTTGTATCTTCTGTTCGCCCCGCATCGGACGCGGAGACATCCTCCAACTTCCATAAGTAAGATGAAGGACATCTGATTGCCTGTCCGTTAACGGTTTTTATCGGATTCACCAAAGCCATACGTTTATACTCCTACGGGAATTATTGTTTTCCCGTCTCGTCTGTTTTTCCTGTCAAGACCGTTTATTATGCTGTCCGCACTTACAACGGCTTTAACTGTTGGATCTTTTTCGAGAAGTCCCCTGAGTATAGAGTTCTGCTCTCTCAATAATGCATTCTGCTCTGCATTTGCGTCTGCAACACCCTGAGCAACCGATTCAACTATCTGATCGTTGTTTGCAACAGCCGTGCGTCTGCCTATCGTTCCAACCATTTCGGGACCGGCTTCTCTTGCAACAAACATTTGCCCTGTATCAACAAGACCGCCTGCGGCTCGCCACTCGAATTGCAGTCCATTGTTTTTTCCTCCGCTTGCGCTTGTTATAGTTCCCGTAACATTTGGCATGGCGGTCGCTCGTATCGCTTTTGCGACTGCATTTGCAAAGTTCTTTCCATAATTATATCCGATGTCGGACGCTTTGCTCGGGCTGAATTTGCTCTCAAAAAACTTCTGAAAATCCTTACCGGCACTTGCAAGGGAATCCGCAAAGTCTTCAAGTGCGTCTGCCGCGGAATTGCTCTTGATTTTTACAGCACTGTCCACAAGCGTTTTTAGCGCAGATGCAGCCGTATTAAGGATAGAAATAGAGAACCCTTTTACATAGTCGTAATAGGCTGCAAAGTTACGTCCGAAACTCGCCAACTTTTCACCAAAAACATCTATGCCGTTACTTCCGACGAAGAATTCTTTAATGCCGCCTTCCGTCGGAAGATTGTCCGCGACCTCAGATATAGCCTTTGCCGCATTGGCTGAATTTACAACGACGTTCGTGTCAAGCCCTCTGACACGGTCTGAATAATCTTTAAGGTTTCGTCCAAAACTCGGAAGCATCGCGCCGAAGTCCGATAAAGTCTGCCTTTCGCCTGCGAGAAGTCCCAAAAGCCCTCCGTACAGCGGAAGATTTTCTGCTATTTCCGTTATGGATTTTGCCGCTTTCGAGGATGCTTCAACAACATCTGCCTTTATCCCGTCAACATTTTTACTGTATTTACGGAGATTTGTCCCGAATTCAGGAAGCATTTTCCCGAATTCAAGCAAAGATTGCCTTTCACCAACGACTAAACCAAGCAGTCCGCCTTGCAACGGAAGGTTTTTTGCGACTTCTGCAACAGCCTTTGCCGCCTTTGCGGATTCCTCCACAACAGCAGATTTTATTCCGTCAACGTTGCGACTGTATTCGTTCATGTTTTTGCCGAATTCGGGTAGCATTGCTCCGAATTGTTCGAGAGATCTGCCGCCTGTTATCCATGAAGTCAACCCTTCAAGCACGGCTGCCGCAGTAAGAGCCAATATACAGCCTGCAAGAGCCTGCGCTGCGACCGCGGTGCTTTCGTCGATTCTTTCAAGACCGGAGAAAAACGGTTCTGCGTTTGTCATAAACAAGGACAGTTTTTCGCCTATCATAGGCAATATGTCTGTAACCTTATCGGCAAAGCCTGTAATAAGGCTTGCCGCGAATGAACCGAGGATTTCTCCCAACTGACAAAGAACTTTGCCGCCTTCTCCGATAATCCATTCAAAGCCATCTATTTGCCGCAACGCTCCGAGTGCCACTAAAACAAGAGACAGACCGCCTATAACAAGTGCAAAACCTGCCAACCCCGAAAGAATTACAGTGGGCGTTGCAATTCCGAGAGCAATCAATAGTGCAGACAAAACACCGAGCGGAAGTGCAACTTCATACAAGCCGTTCAAAATATCCTGAACAGCTTTTACGCCCGAACTTGAAAACTCTGAGAAGCCCGGAATGGACATCAGCGCCCCTATCGCGGTAAGAACAACTGTCGTTCCCGCTAATATGATTGCCATGTTCGCAAGTCCCAAAGCAACTGTTTGAACGGGAATAACCCCAAGAATTATCATATATGCGGAAAGCAGACCAATGGGAACAGCAACGCTCATCAAACCGTTCATTATATTTATTACGGTTGCGATACCGGTTGACATGAAATCTGAAATGTGTGGTATAGACATCAAAGCGCCGATTGCGGTAATAAGCACGGTTACGCCTCCGATTATTATCGCTGTATTTGCTGCTCCTTTCGCTACTGTTGCAACTTTGATTTTTCCGAGTAAAACCATTCCTGCACTTAAAAGCGTGAGCGGAAGCAGTATTTGTCTTATGCCGTTAAAAACGATTGACAGAGATGATGTTCCGCTTTTAATTGTTTCTTTAAAGCCAGGTATTTTCATCAATAGTCCGAGAGTAGTTATCAATGAAACAACGCCGCCGATAATGATACCGATACTCGCCATAGCCTTTAATGTGCCTTTTACATTTGTTATTCCTCCACTTGTTTTTCCTCCGACACTCATTCCTTTGCCGAATAAAGTGGATATGGCAGATACAAAGCCGAGAACATTTGATGATATTTTCCAAGCTATAAATCCCGCAGCAATACTCCCGACAATTACGCCGAGGACTTTCAATCTGTTGATTATCTTGTCTATTTTTGCTGTATCGATTGGAAGTTCTTCAAATTTATATACAGATGAAGGCTTTGTAGAGACTGAATCATTTGTTGCGGACGAATTGTCGCTTAAAGCATTGATTTCGTCTATTCCGAGTATAGATTTTTTAAGTTCCTTATTTGCCTTTGCTGCTTTGCCCGTTGCTGTGGCATATTCACTTGTCCCCTTGATGGCTTTTGTCCATGTTTTTGCCCCTGAAAGTCTTGATATAACTTGATTGAGAGTATCAAGCAGGTTGACAGCCTTATCTGCAAGTCTGTCTATAACAGGGGCAAGGGCGTTGATTATAGGAGCGCATGCCGCACCGACAGAGTTACGGAGATAATTGACCGCCGTAGATATAGTATCCATGGATGCGGCAAACGTACCGTTTATTGTCTTGCTGTACTGATAGAGATTATTGACTCCCGTCTTAAAAAGATTTGTGATTCCCGAAATTAAAGCGTTAAGCCCTCTGTAAATAAGTCTCTTCTCAAACATTTTGAAGAATCTTGATACCGGTCCAAGGGCGGAAGTAACACTTGATTTGATTTTTTTTATTGCGCAGCTGCCTTTTCTTCCGGCTTCTTCACCTTCATTTCCCGCATTGGCAAATTCTTCCCCGAGATTCTCAACGGCAGTTGCGGTCTCTTCAATCTGTTCTGTATTCGTCGTATCCGTTATAGGCTCCGTGATGTCATTGATTCTGTTTGCCGTATCCGTTGCGGGAGAAGCGACGGCAGGAGCGGAAAAAACTTTACCTGTTATTCCGGATAGGTTTCTTGCAATAGTCTTTGAAATCTTTACAGCGCCCAATCTTTCAAGTGCGGAGGCAAGAGACTGAATTTTCTTAATATCGCCTTCATCAATACTTTTTATCGCAGCGCTTATTGCGGCTATTTCCGTGCTGCTGTCCTTTGTTTTTGTCGCGGAAATTTTCTTAATACGTTTAAGTGCCGAAGACAAACCGTCAATACCTTTTACGGCTTTTTCCGTATTGGCTTCGACTTCGATTCGTAAAGTATCAACCACATTGTTTTCCATGCCGCTTTACCTCCTCCCGTCAGGATTTTTTATTTATACCTTTAATCCAAGATGTGACTTTTGATTTCTGTTTCTCGTAACGAATTCGCGCCTCGCGTTCTTTTTTTTGCAAAACATCCCTACGAGTAAGTGGGATAGGTTCGTTAAGGTACGGTAATGCTTTCGCTCCTTTTCTCGGAAAAGCAACCAAAATCGGCGATATATCTGCAAGAACCTCATAAATATACGCGCCCTGAACCCACAGTTCCTGATTTTTTCTTTGCTGAACTATTTCATGCGCTTTCCTGTAATACTTGACAAGACAACAATCTTCATGCCAGAACTGCGAATAAGTCATACCTATTGAAAGGTAGAAAGGAAAGACTTCATAAAATTGTTCCGTTAAGGTTTTGGGGACAGAACTTTTTAATGTTCCGTCCCCGATATCGGGAGACGAATCCCTTACCAGTTCGCCCCCCAAGTCGCGTTTCCCTCTTTAACCTCGGGATCATCCATAAGAGCCTCAATGGGTTCCGCATACATCTCTGCAAGCTTCTGGAACAATTCGTCCCTGTTCGTCAATCCGTCAAAAATCTTGTCGATTATATCTTTGCGCACGGATCGATGATGCGCAAGGAATGCGCCCGAAAAAAGCATAGGCAACATCGTTACGGGACGATCTCCCATATCTCCGATTACAAAGCCCTGTTTTTCCATGGTTTCTATGGATTTTCGGGTAAATTCGAGCGTATACTCGGCACCGTCATATTTTAGAGTTATTGTCTTTGCCATACTGATAACCTCCTGAATTATTCGCCAGTATCGGGTGTAATAAGCGTAGAGGGCGCGATTGAAACCGTCATATCAACAACTTCGTTCACGCCGCCGCCCGAGATGAACACGGACAGCCGCCCCGTAAACTTATATTTGCCGTCCGCCCCGGTCGGCGTAGCAACTCCGCCCGATTCCGTACCGCCAAACCAGAGCGCAAGATCAAGATCCTGATCTTCAAGCGCTTTGAGTGTGTCGTAATCCGTTTTCGTATAGTTCGCGGTAAATTCGAGCGCTTCCTGAGACTGAATGCCCGGAATATACGTCTGGGCAGGATCTGAAAGCGTCGTTGTTTCAAGCATTTCGGGAGCACCGCCGAGATCGGGGAAGTCCTTAATGTCTATGAGTTTTGCATAGGTATTCCCGGAAGAGCCTTTCTTCATCAGGAAAACTTTATATGTAGAGATAGCCATATATTTTACCTCCTGTAAATTGTTTTTGTTTTTGATACGACCGCCGTATATCTTGCGAAAATCCTGTACATTGCGGCGCCGTCTGTATTTATCGGGATTTTTGTGTTTCGGGTAAACCCCATTCCGAGCATAACATCGTCAACTGCGGAAATTATAGTCTTACATTCGCTCTTCTTTCGCGTAGGGTTATTTGAGTATGCATTGACTTCATAAACAACCGTAACATGATTTTCATTACTTCCGGTATCACGAGACGCAAGATATGAATAGTTGTCTGCTTCCTCGATACAAGCAAAAGGAAACTCTGCCGGACTGTAATTGGTAACGCTTTCAACAGTTATGTTCGGAAACTGCTTTATCAAAGTCTTTTTTACTTCTGAAAACACGGCGTTCTCTATGTCAACCATTTTTGAACACCTCTCTTGCAATTTTCACGATTTGTTCCCTCATATCCTTTCCCGCGGAATACATCGCCCTTGCCGGAGGATTTCCGTGGGTCAGAACAACGGTTCCCTTTTCTGTTTCTTTTATAACTTTTCCGTTTGTTCCTTTTGAACCATAGTATCCCCATGTGTCACGTGAGCCTTTGCCCTGACCGTATGCACCTCGTATTGCTCCGAGTTCTGCCGCTTTCGGGTGTTGTTGCGGATAAAAAACGCCCGTACCGAATTCGATAAACGTTACTGTTTTTCCCGTCGCCGTGAGAAACAGTTTATTTTCTCCGATCCATTCGGGCTGATTGTTTACCGTAACATCATTATCGCCGTCATACTGTGCGGTTCTGAATTCTGTGTCGGCTGTATTTATTCCTATCAGCGCAAGCGCGTCAAGTAAACGATGGCACTTCGATTCAAGTGAATTCTTATAAACGAGAAGTCTCTTTATCAGTCTGTCCGCATTTTGAATTTCAATCTTCATCAGGATACCTCAACACGTTGAACAGCAACAGAAACGCTGTTTATAGACCTTGCGACTTTTTTTACCGTATAATCGAACAACGGATCTCCGAAAGCATCAAACTCAGGTTCTTTATCCACGAACAGGACAGTGGTTTCATCTATGGCACAATCCGGATCATCAATAACTATAACTTTATCATATTGCAGAGATGTTCCGAATTGCTCAATTGATGTCTGTCCCGCAGCCGGGGAAACGCTTGCTTTCAGCGATATCGGAGCGGAATAAGTAATTTGTACTTCTCCCGTCTCGTTGCCCTCATTATCCGCAACGGGTGTTTTTCCTTCGTACAGACAGTAATAAAAAGTCGTTTTGTTTCTCTCCAAACAACGCATATTCCCGCCTACCTTTCAGTCACGGAAAATGCAGACGCAAACGGGATAACGTCCTTTAACATTGAATCCGGAATGCTCGCGCTTTCATACGAACGATTTATCCCGTTTTCATCATGAGAGGTTTCGCCCTCTGCGCCACGCTTGTTGAGCATATATACCGCGACTTCAAGCTGAACCCCCTGATACCTTGCGGGAACAATACGCTTTTCGGGATTATAAGGATAACATTTCGAAAGAATTTTATCGGCAGCTAAATCAAGATAGGTGAGCAGTATGTTTTCATCGTTCTCACCCGTCAATGCGGAAAGCCGCGTTTTCATCGTTTCACCTGTCATCATTACCGCTCACCTCCCCTTCCTTATCAGCCGCTCGTTGACTGCGACGCTGCGGTCGTTGTGATATTACCGCCAGTCACATAAACGCTGCGGCTATATTCGGGCTTCGTAAATGTTTTCGCTATACCGGTAAACTTGCCGTGATACCATTCGGGACCGTAATCAAGTCCGAGTTGTCCGAAAATCTGATACTTCGTGCCGGCGCCGTTTTTCGCAAGTTCTTCAAGGAAGAAATTGCCCTTATCGGGAACAGGCTGTCCGACAGGCGAAATAACATCGAGGTTGAGCAGCAGAGCCGTTCCCTCCGGCAGACATTCGCCAAGATAGAGGTAAACTACGCCGAGGGGCGTAACTACGCTTGAAAGCGCGATTCCGTTGATTTCACGCGCGGCAGGTACTACTGTAAGCCCGTTCTGTACCGCATCTGCATTGATTTGGAACATGGTAACTGCGTCGCACCAGAGGCAAAGTTCCGAGGAGGGAGCATTGCTCTCATACACTTTTTTTACCATATCCGCAATATCCCAAAGACCGAGAGGTTTGCTTCCCATAGCCTTTGTATTGGTGGTTATGGCGGGGACAAGACCTCTTGTCTTGTTTATTGTTGCGTCGGATGTCGCTTTGTTGTACACACCGTTAATAAATGTATACTCAATGTCTCTTGCAATCTTCTGCATTTTTGCCGCGACCTGAAAATCAAGTTCGTTGATCGGGTTAGAGGTCTGATTTGCGACATTCACGCCCGAAAGAGTTCCCATATTGGATTCCTTTGCGTACGAAACGCCTACGGATTCATGAAAAATCTGCGTGACATTGGTTTCCTGCGAACGGGTTACCACACTTGCATCGGGCGCGGTAAGAGAAGCTGTCTCGCTGATTGCAGGCTGTGAACCACCGCCTGTCGTATAGTTCTGTCCGACAACGAATTCAACGTGGTCGGTGGTCTTTGCTCTCGTTCCGATAACGGATGAAAGCGGAGTTCTTGTGTTGCCCTTGTTAAAGAGCATACCGGAGTAGTTCACCACTCCGAAACTGGTTGCATAATTATCAGCCATTTTGATTTTTCTCCTTTATTTATTCATTTTGTTTTTCTTGCTCTTGCAGACGGGTATAGTACGCAACTGCGCTGTAATCGCGTCTGTTTTGAGCGTCCTCGATAAGTTTAGAGAAGTCTGTTTTTTCGTTACCTGCCGAACTTCCCGGGGGAGGCGTCGAGCCGCTTCCCATAAGTTTTGCTTTATACGCTTTATCGTGATTTTCAAGGAATTTTTTCTGATTGGCAAAAACCTTATCGGTCTCGCCGTCCGCCATAGCCTTTGCGGTATCGTCGGCGAGCGTTTCCTCGTAACCGAGCGCAAGAAAACGAGCTTTATGTCCAGAAATGAGTTTTTCTCTTTCCAGTTCTCCTACCCTTTTACGCAGAGACGTAAGTTCCTCTTCGTTTTCCTGTTTCTTTTTATCCTCTTCGGATAAAAGCGCGTTATGTTTTCTCTTCCACTCGGCGGCTTCGCTGTTTGCCTTAGATACTGCATTTTTGTAACGTTCGAGCTCCGAAGCATTGTCTTCATACTCTATCGCTTCAAGCGCGGCGATTTTCTGTTCCGGGGTCATATTCGCATAACCCTCAATTCTTGTAGTGTCAATCTTTGCCATATGTTTTCCTCCTGCGTTTTTGAAATGCTTCACTGCACAAAAAAATCTGTTTTTGAACGGGTTTTCTCCCGTGCGCGTTTTTGCTGCAACTTCACTGTTGCCGTTATATCAAGCGACTTATCGTCGCATATAACTCAAAAAAACAGGGACTGTGAGCGTTATGCTCATAGTCCCTGTTGACTGTATCCCGCTATCCGTTTATAGCGGTCTTGTTTCGTACCCGTCTCTCGATTTCCACAATAACGAGTTTATTATTTTCCTTTTTTATTTCCGCAGAGTTTCCCCGTCGGACTATTTTCATAATAAGGTCGTTGACCTCCTGTGTTAAAAACCCTTCCATATCTTACACTCTTTCTCGTCTGCAACGACAATTCGGATGTGGGTCGGGCGGCACATTGTCTGTTTCATATATTTTCCCGTTACGTTTACGGCATACGGAACAGGTTTTTGCGTCGTTTTCCGCCACCCATAAAACATAATCCTCGCCATCATCTTTATACGCTTGCATAACCGCCTCATCTGTTATCCTGTCAGCGTAGATGCGGCACATGAAGGACATTGCCCGAAGCGCGGCATCTATCTCCTGTGTTTTTGTTGAGCTTGCAAGAATAGCTTCGGTCAATCGAGCACATTTTCGTTCAAGCTCCGCGTCAAACGAATACTTACTTACAGGATCGTATGTCGATAGCAAAAAATCAATCCAATCATTATCAATGTGTTGAACGCCGTTAACTTTACGATTATCATTGTAAACATTGTTCGCAAGCCGTCGGAATGCTTTTCTTACAAGTGCGCTTATTTTTTTACGAAGGGTTTTTACCGATTCGAGAACATTTATTTCATCGAAAGAAGCAAGGCATTTCAACTTAGAGTATTCTTCGATAAGTTCTTTATCAATATATAAAATAATCTTATCGGTATAATCGTAGTTCATTCTTTTTCGGGCTCCGTCGTCATGTTCTCTTTCGCTTTTTGCGTTTCAGCTGCCGAAAACGATTCAAGTTCCTTTGCCTTTTCGGCTTTGCGCGCTTCGGAATACTCTTTGCTCTGCGTATACGCAAGGTCAGGATCGATAAACAGTCCGCTATGTTCAAACGCCAGACGAGGGTGAATTTTATCATTTGTAAGCAATGTTGTAAGGACCTGTGCTTTGGCTTGAATGTTCTCGTAGTTACGGCGTGTAAAACGAATCTCTATCGACGAAAGTTTCAGGTTCATATCCCGCAGAGTGTTTGCAATATTTATTGCGAGCCGCAGAAATTTTTTCTCCGAAAGTTTGAACATAAGTTCCGTGTCTTTCGCGCGCGCCTCCGCGTCAGACCAACCGTCGCGCATTATGACCGCCGAGCCCGTATCGCTTGTGGAACTGCCGCCGTTTCTATTCGGCATACCGCAAATCACAAGAATTGTTTGATACATGTAATCAACAAGCGTTTGCGTCTGTTGTTGATTAAGCTCCTGAACAAGATATTTTGCGTCCCCGTCCGCAGGGATTTTCAGTCCCCCCTGTTCTCTGAGCGTTTTTATGTCGTCTCCCGAAAGGTCAACCCCCTTAAGAACCAGTATCGACTGTATAAACTGCTCTATGCCGTCAAGCCTGTTCGATGAAATGTTGTTAAGGGCGTCAAGCAGAGGCAATACGACCTCAAACGCGCCGAGCCGCGCAGAATTCGCGGGATACTCAATAATCGGAATCATTCCGAGAATGTGCCCTTCGATTTTCGTTATGTTTTTTTGCGAGGATGCTACGGAATTGAGCGTCCCCGGTTGCGTAATTTCAAAATAATGCTTATCTGTGTAAGCAGAGAATATAACAGCGCCGTCTTCCCTGGTAACGTATCGAACTCCCATAACAGGTCTGTTGCCGAGCCCGCTGTAATATACGACAAAGGCATTTCTCGGGTCGAGAGTATATATTTCAAAAGGAGATTCGTCTTCTTCCCCGACAGGATCTGGAAGAACCATTCTGAAAGCCGTCCCGCATATAGTGAACCAGTCTGCAAGTTCCTTGTCCTTTGCCGCTTTATCTTCTGCAAAAACAAAATTATTAAGTGCGTTTATCGATTCGGTTGATTCGTTATCGTCGCTCGAACGACAGACATACTGAACAGGCTCTCCCATAAGATAACCGACCTTGAACGATACGATTTCATTCGCTCGGTTTTCTACGATTTTATTACAGATTTCTTTTCGGATTTCTTTCTTGCGGAAACGAACAGGCTGCTTGCCTCTGTAATAATCATACAGGTACTGTATATCGCTTCTGTTGCGAGCATGTATACTCATTGCTTTTTCAAGCACGGGAATAACATTTTCCACCGTTATATCTTCGCAGTCGGTATAAATGATTTCCCTGCCGTATACAGCGCGTTTTTCATCAGCCATTGAATTCACCTCCGCAGACTATTTCTATATCTATTATACAACATTCTCCATTGCTTGTCAATACTTTTACATAAAAATAACCATTGGAGACTATAAAAATCTTTTAAAAATCTCGGTTTTTCCCACATTATTTCGAACCATTGCCATTGCCATTGCAAGACTGTCCGGAGCATCATCATTTTTATTCTTCGCAAACATCTTATACGAAAAAACATTTTGCATAAATAAACTGTATGCCTTGCTCCTTTTTCCCGATTCCCTGAAAATCATCGTTTCCCGAATATCAGGCGCCTTATCAAAAATACGCTGATACTTTGCTTTATCGGTGGGAGCGGGCTTTGTTGTTATATTCGCCTTCTTGTTTTTCTTTTTCAGTTCCGCTAAAATGCCCTCTGCGTACGCTTCCGTTGATTTGTTCGCTTCAATCTGCGTCGTTACAACGTTGTATTCGATTATACACTTTGCAATCAACGGTTGCGTAATTCGCTTGTCGCCGTTGTCATAAACAACATCATGAACGTATATATCGTCTCCGTATTGAAAACATACAGGTCCCGCAACAAAATCACCGCCACCGAATGCAGGGTCAATCGCCATAAATATTCTGTCGGGATCTCCCTCGGGTAAAATTCCGTTGTAATATCGAAAATCTCCGGGAGAAAATAATGCTCCGTCTCGTTCGATAGGTTCTCCCATATACTGCGCCTGCCATGATGCCATGTCGTTGTTTCTCTCAAACGACGCCCTTCGCATTCGGTAATATTCCGTATTGAATCCGACGCCGAACTTGTAATCAAAGTTGCTCTCATCGTTTTCATCAAGCGCGGGCAAATTAATAATTCTATATCGACGTTTCTTGAACTTATCGTCATTTGCGAGCAAATCCATTCTTATGCCCGCGGGGTCAATCATCGACCATCGCGTACCGCACCATAAGATTTTTGCTTTTTCCTTTGCCCTTGTAAGCAAGTTGTTGTCCACCTTGCTCCACGCCGCTGTTAAACGATCTTTATTCAAGGCTTCCTCGATACCGCCTATAAGGTCGTCGGATATTAAAATTCCGTTACAGTCGCAAGCCCCGTTAAGTGTTCCATACAGGGAGCGGCATGTCAATGACGGGTAACGCTTTTTTCTGTCAACGTTCAGTGTTTCGTCCTGCGAATTCGTTTGAACGATTTTCGCATTCGGAAAAACATCTTTCCACAGATATGTAACGGGGTCTTGAATTGTCTCCAATACGCCGTTATAAAATGCTTTTGTAATCGTATCCGAGTATGCCGAATACAGGTTTGAAGATTCGCTGTTTCTGCCTATAAGCCACGTCACAAAAAACATCAGTAAAGTTGTTTTTCCAACTCTCGGTGGCTCTGATAAGAACAGTTCGTCAAGCCTATCATCTACAAGATCTTGTAACGCGTCCACAACATTTTTCAATATCTTTCGTCTTGGTTGATAAAATCTCTCGCTCGGCTTGCGATTTATTTCAAGATACAATAAATACGAATCAAAGAAATGCGGCGCATCAAACAGCAGAGTTTTTTTATATAATTCAAAAAAATCCTCGATATTATCTCTTTGCCGAATGGCGTCCTCTGTTTTTTTTCGCAAAATTTCGTTTACTGAATGAGCAAGTTCAAAGTCCTCCTTTTCCATGTTCCGGCAAAGAGAAAACAAATCATTGTAGGCTGTCACGTCTGCCGGAGACTTTTTCATTTCTTCAAGAATTTTCTCAACAAGATTTCTATACATGATTATCCCTCAAAAAAAATAGGACTACCCGCAAAGGTAGTCCCTGTTGACTGTTCACACGCAACCCGTTATGCGTGCCATATTTATTATAAGCCCTGATTATCTTGCCACCAGTCGAATTCGTCCCATTTATCGTAGATGTCCTCGTCTGCGCAGCGATTATTTCTTTTCGGTGTCTTAAACGCGCCCTTGATTATACGCCATACTATCCAACCGATAAACGCAAATACGCCTGCGAATGGATTTATCACAAATATTATCGCCACTACGGCAAACATTTATCAGCACCTCTTATCTGTTAAAACGCGATTCCGTTAATGATACTATCCTTTTGCGTGTCGGTCAATATAGAATTTTTAAGAAGTTGAAGGTTCCTTTGTAAAAGAGATAACGATATCTTCTTGTAAGATTCTGTTGGGTAAACGTTTTTTGTTGTTGAAATATCTATCTTACCATTACGATAAGAACAACATATATACCGATTTCTTCCGTTGCCGGCTACAAGAAGTTGATCTATTAGCAATGTACCGTTCTTTGTGTCGGTTATTAAAGGATCGTATTCTATTCTATCTAAATATGTTAAGATACTTTCAAATGTCAAGCACAGGAGAAAACCATCATATTTTTCACTTGTAATTTTACATATTTCAAATTCTTTCATGATTTTTTCTCCTCTCTGCAAGTTTTATTCCGAAATCAACGTGATACATTTTTTGATAATTTCGTCTACTTCTTCTTTTGTCTCTATAATTCTCGTTGAATCCGTAGCGCCTAAGATATCTCCATAATGAAATGCAGTATGTCGTTCTGCGCAGTAATAACTGTAACACTTAACGATTGCAGGTTCTTTTGATTTGTCTATGAGGTTCCCTGTATATACATATTCCCCAGAGTTATTCTTATTAAACATGTTAAAGAATCGTTTGGCTGTGCCGCCTGCCGATGTTATAAGATATTTTATATGTCCCTCTAAGGCCCTAAATGCAGGTGACGTATATTGGGAATAATCATCACTTTTGACAAAATAAAACAAGTTTGCGATAGCTTGCTTTAACAAACGCTTTATATTATCGGGATAATCGGCGGGAAAACATGGACAGAGTTTATTAAAAGTCTCGTCAACCTTATCTTCTTCAACGTTCATCCTGTACGCACTGCTTAAAACAGTTTCAATATGGATATCTTCGACTAATTCATTTATTATCGTAATCATTATTTGAAACAGCGTGGAATTTTCACCTTGTATAAGAAGTTTTCGGTTGTTTGCCCTGTAAAGTGTTGCAGCAACCTTATATTTTCCCATTTTGAAACGATATATCAACCGTGCTGGATTATTATCTTCTTTAACAATCTCTATATCGGGAAACTCTTCATGTATCAATTCTGCAACAGCCTGAAAATCTGATTCCTTAAAATAAGGCAAAACAAACCAGTTTTCACCATGTACAGGTATTACTTTTTTATCTCTTAACGCTTCTTTTGCAAGTCTGTCAGCAGTATCATTATACTTGTTGTTACTATGTCCCTTTACTTTTTCAAAAGAAACATTGAGCAATTCGTCAAACTTTGAATGATATAAATTTACATACATTTTTGCGGCATTACTATTAGGTGCCCATTTCCCTGAAACCCAAGCGTATAAGCCCTCATAGTCGTAATAGATTTTTACATTTTCGTAACTGTTAGATACTGCCCAGTCCAAAGCGTTTATTACGCCAAAAATTTCACCTATTATATTTTTCGCGGAAAGATATTTAGGATTATCTCCATAGCCGTATAAAAAGTGCTCATTATTGTTCTTATCTACAAGAAGAACTCCATAAGAATATCTGTTTAATTTTTCATCAAAACTGCCATCAGTAAAAGCCACAAGATATCCGTCTGAAATGTCTTTTTCAACAATCTCAGCCCAAAAATCTTTGCCCTCTAAATATGCAATGGCTTCTTTCTCTGTCTCGAACTTTTCATATTCGGCACAGGAAAAGCCTTTGATAGCGGCTTGACATTCTTCCCATGTATGAAATATTCCCGTGCTGTATCCTTTTTTGACCGCGTAAAACTTCATAAATACTTTCCTTTTTTTTCTAAATCCTTATTTATATACTATCACAACGGAGTAAAATTGTCAACACCTTATATATGCAGAAAAACTTTATTCCTTCTATCTATATAAAACATTCTGGTTCGCTATATCTGCTTTGTCCACCATGAAACAATATTTGAGATATCCGCATCGCAAACTCTTGGAATCTCCTCTTCGCAGCATTCATTTTTGCTGTTTTTATAAACCATCTTATTCCAAAGAGATAAAGGTTTCTCTTCATTTATGATTCTGCATATTTTTTCATTCGCCGTTCCGTTCAGCATAACATACGACGGAAAACGTTCGTCTATTCCGCCTTCCGGCTCGCTGTATGAAGAAAAAGCAGCTAAGTGAACAGACACTTTCGCTCCGTTTGAGAGAATTTCGGAAATAAGCGACACAAAAACGCTTTTATACCTGAAATACAATCCCTCAAACCCATCTATAACAACCCATAAATCGGAAAAGTTATTCATGCGGTTTTGCAGCTGACTCAACCGTTTATTCATTATTGTTTTTACATTGTTCAGTATAACGAGAGATTCTTCAAGATCCTGCGTGTACGCTTTCGTGTGCGGCAATTTCTCACATTGATGCATATAAAACCCACACAGATCAAGCAAAACAAGATTGATGTCTGCCGGAGTACGAGCAGCCGCCGCTATGATAAATCCGTCACGGACCGCGTCGCGATCTTTCGTTTGACTTCCCGAAAAATAAACGTGAGGTTCTTTCAGCATTTTGATATAGATAACATCGGAATTGTTGACAGGTACTTTCCAATCCCTCTTGATTTTGTTTTCGAAATCTTTGATATTCCATCTTATTCTTTGCTCGGGTTTCATTTTTCGTTCGGGAACGTAACTCTGCAACAAGAGTTCTCCCAAAATATCTCTGTCCCACAATTCAACGTTTAATCTCTGCGCAAGTTCTGTTGCATTTTGTGAAAAATAAGAATTTGTAACAACGACCGTCCGTGTCGCTCCGTACATCTTTGCTCCCGAATATACTTCCTGTATGGGTTTTAATCCCAACGTATTCTGATAACATTTGCATTGAAATGCCCAACGAGCCCCGTCTTTTGTTGCAACTATATCCACTCCGAAATCTCCGCTCGCTTTCGTCACGGAAACATTCCCGAATCCTGTTCTGTTTAATACGGTTGCAACACAATACTCAAAATCTCGTCCGGACATTCTGTCCGCATCGGACAAATAAAAATTTATTCTTTTTTGTTTTTGCTTTTTCTTTGTCTGCCTGACTACAAGAAAAACAAATAACGCAATCAGTATCGCAGATATCATAACCCTTGATTTCAAATCCTTTTATATTATATTACCGCTTGCAAGTATCGGCTCATGAACACCTTTGACCCAATTCATTTCCTTACCGTACTTGTACATACCTTCATACAACGGGCGATTATTAACTATACTACGAACGCTTGTATTCTGAAATTTCGTCCCTTTGCGGGTACGATAGCCAAGGTCATTTAACTCGTCAGCAATCGTAAGCATAGGTGTATGCTCGCCAATTCTCTTAAATACATATTCGACTATGGGGCGTTCTTTATCGTTGATAATCAGTCTGCTACTATAAACCTTGTAGCAATAAAAAGCTCATGTAAGGTCTCTATTAGCATAATAATCTGACAGTCCTAATATCTGGAACTGATCGAGTGCTTTATCTATATCAATTACTCCATTATGAATATTATCTGCTCTATCCTCTAGCGTAGCAAAACATTCCAATATAATGTTAGTGATTCGTTTTTCATATCGATCAACAGTTTCTCCTAACATATTATTATACAGAATCTCTATTCCTTCAAAGTAAGAAACAGCATAATGTATAAAAAAACTGATTCGAATTGAAGTTGATGCCTCGAATGATTCTTTTGAGGTCATCATATGCTGCATAGCCAACAATTGTAGATTTAACAATTCAATAAATAATGCTTGTCCCGCAAGAATTCTCATATTGTTACTATCAGGATATTCTGTATTGATATAGGAAAAAACCATTGCGTAAGCGATGGCATCAGCAAAACATTCTTCATGTATGCCACTACTATTTCCGCCTATAATATTACTGTGTTCTTTAAGTATTTGAAAATATTCTTTAGCACGAAACTTGTCTTCATATTTACGATACAACTCACACAAAAGTTGTTTAATCTCAATATAAAAGGCGTCTTGGTCTTTTTCAAACTTAATATTAAAATCACAGTCTTTGCTGGGTATAACGGAAGTTTTATAAATCCAGTGACCAATTTCATGAGCTAGAATATATCGCTCTTGTACTTCTTCGACAAAATTTAATTTAAGTTCATTATCAACATCCTTTATATCAAATGGACCTAGTCCAATTTTATTTAATCCAAAATATGCAAAGAGTAGCGTATCGTTATTTAACAATGCATCTTCTGCAAACAATTCATAAGATAATTTCCAAATATCATGTTCTGAACTATTTGTCGTAAAGAAGATTAAATCTAATCGCCGATTAATTTGACTTAAATAGCAATCATATAGTAAATAATATTTATAATCCTTTTGGTTAATGCGGACGGGCAAAATAGTACTATATTTATTAAATGTATTGCAAATAATTAAGTTTGGTATGATTTCAGCGCTAAATTTCTTGAGAATAGATGAAATATATTCATCATATATTTTTTTTATCTGATTCTCTTTATCGACAGATATTTTATCATAGTCAACTCTTGAGAGTTTAACAAATTCCAATACCATATTATCTATATTCATAACTCCGATATATTTCCATCCAATAATCTTTGCAAAACTTTCTGAGCTTTATCTTCTTGTTTTTCATTTATGAGTTTTCGCGCAATCTCTATAACTTTTTCTTCATCTCCATCTAATTCAAAACCATCAGTTGAAACTTTGATTTTGATTTTCTTTTTATTCTTAATCAATTCGATAATAATTAAGGTAACAGCGGAAATAGCATATGGTGCAAGTGAAACTCCAATTTGTATAACTGTGTTTAGGTCACTAGAAAAAGATTTAGGCTCATCAACAATAATTGATATTTCTGATAATTGACAAATTTTTTCGGCATACGCTGAATCCTCTTTGCTAAGTTCAAAAATAATCATTTGAGATAAACTCCTTACATTATAAAAAATATGCATACAAACTTTTCTGACAATTTATTTTTAATAAATAATACTACAAGGTAATATTCCATTTCAATAATGCATTTATTATTTAGTTTTCTCTTAATTTAATGTCCTTCATATTCTTTCACTCTGCGATAAAATGTGTTTGGTTTCAGTCCGAGATGTCCCATTGCAGCAGTTGCCGTAATTTGTCCGCTCTTCCAAAGTTTGTATTCTTGCTCAAACTGAGACTTGTCAACTTCAATCGGCTGCCGCCCTTTGTACTCCCCGCGAGCTTTTTTTGCTTCTATACCTTCTCTTTGTCGAGCAAGAATATAATCTCGTTCGAGCTGACTTACGGCGGCAAAAATTGTGAGCATAAATTGTCCCGTCGGCGTGGTCGTATCAATTTTTTCTTTTTGTGATTCAAACTGAATGCCTCGTTTAGTAAGATCATCAATCATGTTGAGAAGATCTTTCGTGTTGCGGGCAAAACGACTAATCTCGCTTACTACGACAGTATCACCCTCACGGACAAAATTTAACATCTCAATCAGCTTTGGGCGGTTAGCATTCTTTCCGCTACATTTATCAATAAATATTTTTTCTACACCGAGTTGTTTCATCAGAACTTCCTGTCGAGCAGTATTCTGTTCCTCAGTTGAAACTCTTACATAACCAACTTTCACATCAATTCCCCCTTACTTGTTAAAAATAGTATACCACAACTCATTTTGAAATGTCAATATTATTTTGACATAGTTCACATTTTTTTTGAACCTTTTTATTTTTCGCGTGTGGTTACGGGGCTCACCCCGCCCCATAGCCCCCAACGTAATCCCCCGAGGGTACAACCTGAACGCAATGCACGGTATGTCACAGGGGTATAGTCTATTGACAATAAAAAAGCAGACACAAGCATATTGCATATACGTTTGAAAAAATAATTTGAAATATTTCAAAATATACGACGAACCCTATTGACATATAATTATAAATATGATATAATATAATCAGAAACAAGGCAGGAGGAGGGACGGCAAATGCAAGATATGCGTGAAATGATATCTCGGCTTATCGAGTGGTTAAAAGCCCACGGAATGACCGACGCCGAAATCGTTGACTGCATAAAGCAGATAACGCAGTAACATAAAAAAAGACCGTCAGCCGTGGAAGGGCTTAACGGTCAACAAACAAAATGCAGAGCGGCGGTAATCCTGCCTTTACTGCCGCTCCATTATAACACAAGGCAGGGAAAAAGTCAAGTAACAATAAAAAATTCACAAAATAGCACTTGACATCATAGGGTTACTATGATATAATATAAGTGTAAACAAGAGAGGCGGCAAGGTTGTTCCCCGAAAGGGGGCGATTGAATGGAATATATAACAATTATAGTTATCTTTTCATTTTACATCGTTCTTTTACTGAAAATTAAGTAAAAGAAATAACCGCCCGCAAGCGGACGGCATTTCCATCAACTGAAAATTGACAAAGGGAACGACCGCCGCACCACCGGCAAGCCGTCTTTCTTGTTTACAGTATAGCACGGAAAGGGGGAAAAGTCAATACCCAAAACAAAAAGAGAAATACAACGCGATTATGAAAAGCGTACAGGATACGCGGCACAAAAAAAATATGACACGGAACGAATTGTCAGAGTATGTGTAAAACTCAACAAAGACACGGACCGCGACATTATCGACAAACTTGATACGACGCGTCCGCTCGCAACGCAAATAAAAGAACTTATTCGCGAAGGTATTTCAAAATAAAAAAAGGCTGCCAGCGTTCGCAGCGCATAGCAGCCAAAGAACAAAAAAACAACGGAGCAAATAACAGCCGCCGTGTTCTGTTCCATTATAACACAGGCGGTAACGATTGTCAAGTGACGGAGGTCTTTCACAATGGCAAAAACAATTACATACAAAACACCCGGCGGAGATGTACAGAATCTGTACCTCGATATATTGCAACAACCGCATACACTTATAGCAGGAACAACGGGAAGCGGCAAATCATGCGTGATAAACGGCATAATATACACGGCTATGACATGCCGAACGCCCGCCACATGCCGCTTTGTGCTGATTGACCCTAAACATACCGAATTGGTTGCATACAAAAACTTGCCGCATACATGGGCATACTGTAACGAGCCAAACGACGCTCGCGGATATTTGAAATCCTTAATAACAGAAATGCAGGGGCGATATAAACGCGCTGAAAAAAAAGGGTTAAGGAAATCAGATGAATTTGATGTATACGTTATAATCGACGAGTTAAGCGATTTAGTTCTTGCGGATAGAGAAATTGTCGATTTACTCGGCAAGATCGCACGCGTCGGAAGAGCCGCAAACATACACTTAATTGCAGCGACGCAATGTCCTAACAGAAAGACGTTATCTGCGGAATTTTCGGCGAACTGTCCCGCGCGTCTGGCGCTTCGCTGCCGCGACAATATCGAATCGCGGCAGATAATAGGAAACTCTTCGGCTGTTGATCTCCCTATGTATGGACAAGCATTTTATATTTCACCGCTGTATAGAAAACAAGTATTGTGTACTATTCCGCTCTACTCCGATGAAGTATTGAATGACCGCATTCAATACTGGTTAAAACAAACCCCGCGCAGACATTTTTGGAAGAAATAAAATAAAGGGACTGTTCATCATAAGGCAGTCCCTTTGTTCGTTACGTACACCACAGCAAGTTTTTTATTGCCTGTTTTTCTTTGCGTAGGCAAAGAATATTCTCATACTCAAAATGCGTCAATCGCATTGTAGCAGGTCTTGTAACATAACTTTATCCCGTCTGTACTTCCAGACGGGATATTTTTGTGTTTAGTTACCGCTTTCATCAGGTTCGGGCAAACTATCGAGGTATTGCGCTTCAAGTTCTTTTGTATCCTTTGTGTCCCCAAGCGGATTATTCGGAGTTAATACGACTTCTTGTTTGTCGGCGTAACCGAAATTATTTTTCATCAAGAAGATACCTGATACGGGATTGATTTTTCCGTTCTGCATATAATCGACCATTTGAAGGTCGAGAATTTTCATCGCTTTTTTTAGCGTGTTGGCAACCTCTGGATTTTTACCTCTTCTCCCAGATCTGATTTCCCAAAGATAAACCCTATCAATATCCATAGCAAGAGCCAAACCCGCAACGCTCGGCTTCATATCGTCCTCGGCGCATATTGTGAAGTAGTCCTTAATCCTTTGTGTCACTTCCTCAACACTCGTTAAGTTCAATTTCGGCAACTCAGCCAAGCGAAGCGAATGCAGAATGTATTTCCTATTGTCTCCCGGCTCAGTATGAACAGTCTGCGATTCCGACAGGTCGGGGCGTTTTCTCTTTGTGATTTGCTTGCTGATATCTTTTAATTCTTTTTCATTCATACGTTACTCCTTCCACAGCGGTTCATCGGGCGAAGTAATGCCGATTTCGTCAAGTTCGCGTTTTAGCATTATGTCTGCGACGTTTCCCTTGTCCCAATCGAGATTACATTCACGGTTTCCGCCGTATTCGTCTATTATGTCCTGTATGTGTTTTATATGTTTGCGGCACCGTTCAGCACCGTAACCGGCGTTGCGATGCAAAGCGATGACCGAAATATAAATCACGCGCATAAGTGCCTTGCGATTTTCGTTATCGTAAGTGCGTTTGACTTCTTCCGCTGCTTTCCGCAACTGACGCTTTGACAGCGTCGGAATTATTGCTTTCATTCTTCATTGCTCCAATCTATCGCTTTCATACCCAATCTGCGGTTTACTGTATTTACTCCGCAATTAAGTTCTTTTGCTATTTCATTTATCGTAAGTCCTTTATTTCTCAACTCTCGAACCCTTTCTGTTGTTACATCGTCCCTTCTTCTTACTTGTACGGCAGCATTCAAACTTTGTTGTTTTCCATATTCACTTCTAAGGTCTATTCCTTTTCGTTCTTCTCCGTGAATTTTAAGGTGTTTATGGTTTGTCATAAGTTCAAGATTATCAGGCATAGCGTTTAACTTGTTTTTATCTTTATGATGAATAACATAGCCTTTTCGTATTTTGCCGTATATAGATTCTCCGATAAGAATATGAACATAATGCCTCTGTCTATTGATACACACGGTAGGATATCCATTTCTTAAAACAATTCTATATTCGTCATAACAATAACAATTTTTGCTTTTGCACTTATTGTTGATGGCGGTATACAACATTTCATAATTAACAATACAACCACACTCATTTTTGAAACGGTTTTCAGGTACTCGCTTTTCGAGTGCTTCAACCGCCATATCGAGGGCAAGCATAAGTTGTCCGTCGGGCGTACCGTCACCCGCTTCGACAATATCGCTCTCATACAATGTCCTATCTTCTTTCAGAGTTTGTATCGCTTCTTCATTCGTCATTGCTTTCACGCTCCTCTACCTAAAAATTCTCTAATTATACTGTTAAGTTTATCGGAGCATTTACAACACAAGTCAGCACGAAAGAAAATGTCATCGTCCCTCTCAATAATAGTATCTTCAAAATCGTCCTTCCCTAATATAGTTCCGCAATGGTCACAAAATGCGACAGTTTCTTTCATTTTTTCTTCTCCTCACTTACAAACTGACAAAGTTTCTCCGAAACTATTTCTGCGGCTTTTCTAAACGAAATTTCTTTTACGCCTCCGAGTTCGGTTCTTTCAAGAAAAAATCCGTCATACTTATACGGCTTACTTTTCATTGCCGCATACAGTAGTGCTTTCAAAGCAAACCTTTCTTGATAATCTTCACAATCTTCAAACTGTTCATAGCGTTTACACACTTTGCAATGAATGCAATCCTTACAAGTCATCGTCCACGGTCACCTCCTCAAATTCCTCCGTCAAGCAATCCGCGCACAACTCGCGACCGTCGGTAAACTTATACAGTTTATCCGCCTCTTCGCCGCACTCGTCGCAATAAAGGTGCGGCGTTTCTCTTTTCAGCCCGCAGCCGTGGCAGCCGTCGGCACAGCCCACACAGTCCGATTCATATCTTATCATTTATAATCTCCTCCACGTCTTCGATCGTATACGCTATGCCCGCCTTGCAGCCGGCACGGCGCATTGCCGAAAGAAATATCAGTTGTTCTTTTGTCGGCTTATACGGTTTGACCTTTGTTTCAAAAAAATACGCCCGACCGTCTTTGACGGCAAACAGGTCGGAAAACCCTTTCGGCAGTCCCGTATCAAAAAATCTCCCGTCCGCAAGTCTGACCTTGCCGACATTCGTTCGGAACACCTTGTAACCTCGCTCCGAAAGATACATCATCACTTCGTGCATCCAGTCTGTTTCGTTCATATACCTAAGATCCTTTCCGCGTAATACGCATATCGCGACGGCATTCTGATACGGAGTTCAACGGCTTTGTGTATGCACCATTGGAATTTGAATCCGTGTTCCTTCTGCCATAAAACAAGGTCGTCCCACGTTTTCAGTTTCTTCCACCCGTCACGCGGCGCGGTACGCATATATTCCGCCTTGTTCAATCTTGTAAGTTCCGCTTGTTTGCGTTCCCTCTCCGCACGTTCTTCTTTCTCGACTTCCGCCGTCCAGTCGTGACCGCATTCGGGGCATATTTTGCAGTTGCTCGGCACAACGCGATAACAGTCGGGACATTGCTTGACCTTGATTTTCGTCTCGGTCTTTTTTCTCTTTGCCGCAAGCGTCCATTCGCGCATATCGTCGGGGAAGCCGTGCAGGAATACATTTCCCACATGGTCTATTATCAGGGCTGTTTTGCCGTCCTTGTAGCGCATTGAGCGCATACTTTGCTGTATAAACAGCGTCAGGCTTTTTGTCGGTCGAAGCAAAACCACCGCTTCGCAGTCAGGCACATCAAATCCCTCGCCGAACAACTCAACGTTTGACAAAACCGTTATCCTGCCTTGCCGAAAATCTTCAACAAGGTTTTCACGCTCCGCTTTCGGCGTTGTTCCGTCAATGTGCGCCGCGCTTATTCCCGCTTTGCGGAACTCCTCCGCAGTCGCTTTCGAGGCTTTGACCGAAGCGCAGTAAACTATGGTCTGTTTTCCGTTTGCTATGTTCTTCCAGTTCTCGACCGTGTCGCCGTAGATCTTCGTTTGCTCCATTATCTCTGCAAGTGCCACCGCGTCATAATCTCCGCGCTTGACCGCTACGCCCGAAGCGTCCGCAAGTTTGACGGAAAAATATTCATACGACGAAAGATAATGATTTTCTATCAGCCACTCCGTTGACGGTCCTATGACAAGGTCGTCAAAGACCTTTCCCAACCCGCCCTCATTCATTCGGCACGGCGTTGCCGTAAATCCGAGCCGAACCGCATCGGGAAAGTAATCATAAATGCGTGTATAACTGTTTGAGAGAGCATGGTGACATTCGTCGGTGATTATAAGTGACGGTTTCGGAAGTTTTGAAAGCCGCCGCGTCGCCGTCTGAACCATCATCACGTCGCACAGGTCAAAATTTACTCCGCACCGTTCGAACGTAGCCGTTATCTGTCCGCACAGTTCCTGCCGATGAACAAGAAACAAAACCCTGTTTCCTTTCTCTGTCGTTTGTCGGGATATATCCCCCTGTATAACGGATTTCCCACCGCCGCAACCGAGAACCGCGCATATCGACCGCTTACCCGTTCTCATACTGTACCGAATATCGTCAATCATGCGTTGCTGATAATCTCGTAATTCCATTTTTTTACCTCCTTTCGTGGAAACCCCACCGATAAATTAAAAACCCCACCTTGAAAAGCGTGTTTTTCGTTGCGGTTATGGGAAAAACCCCACTTTGACCACTTTTTTTCGGTCAGAATATTCAAATATTATATACAAGCGTACACGGGAAAACCGTGTGGCTTCGCGTATATGAAATGTTATTATAAGTGAGGTTTGTGGGGTTAAGTGAGGTTTTTATGTAAATATAAGGATTTTTGAAAATGCAAAAGTGGGGTTTTTTGTGGGGTTAAAGTGAGGTTTTTATTCTCACATAAAAACCTTGTATACCGTTTACAGTAGTTTTCAACCTCAATTTCCCGTCATTGCCCGGGACGATCTTGCCGCTCGAACGCCATTTTCGTTTAACCGCGTCGAACTCAAAACCCGCGTTTGACAGTTCTCGCGTCAGTATAAATTTGTCAAACAGAACCTCTTTGCCCTCGATTCTGCCCCAACACTCATTTGCGGACGGAGTAAAATTTTCTTTGCGCTGCGCAATAAGGTTGATGATGAACTCGTATGCGCGTTCGGACACATCGACCTCTTTAACGGAGCAAAGAAATTGCTTTACGTCCGTCGCGTCAAGGGCTTCACCGCCGAAAAGATATTTTTCCGCAAGCCTGTCCGCAAGCAGGATAAGAGCCATGGACATTGCCTGTTTTTCCGTGCTGTCGGCAAAGAGCATAACCGCGCTGAATAACTCGTTGTATTGCTCCTGCAAATTTTTTTCATTGCGCAGGTTCTTGATAAACTCAACGCCCGCATATCCGTAGTTCTCATTGACGAAAGAAACAACCTCGTTACCGTTCTTGACAACCGAATTCACGCATTCTATCTCAATAACGCGGTTCTTTACACCTCCGCCGCTGCCTTGCTTCGTGCACGGTTCTTCGCCCGTGAACAGAAACGCGTTTTTCCAACTCCGCATTTCCTTGTTTTTGTCATACGACATTCTGCCTCGGTCAACGCCTTCGGTCAGTCTCATGATAAGGCTGTCGTAGTTCTCCCACTTGCTTTTAATCGTCTGCAACTCGTCGCCCGCAAACGGAAGGTGACACAGAAACGCCGCAGTTGAAAGCATGCTGTTCGCCGTCATGTTCATCGTGCGGCACATCTTGCCCATTCGGGGATTGCCCCACACGGACATAGCCGCCATAAGACCGACCGTTTTTCCGCTGCCCGTACCGCCCCATAAGTGGAACACAAAAGGCAACGCATGAACCCTTTCGACAAGGACGGAAGCAAACGACGCGTCCATCTGCAAACGGAAGTACATCGACTTGCCGCGCAGATCCCGCATTTTTTCGACCCACAGTTCAAGGCTGCCTTTCTGCGTCACGGCATCATAGATATATTTGTTTTCTTTTTCGCCGTCAAAGACAAGCCCCTCGTCGTAGGGCATAAAGCAGTTATCCACCCAACCGAGCCTCGATATTGCTTTTCGGTGCGGCAACGCTTCAAGATTTCGCGTCACGCACTCGGAAAGGTACTTTACAAGGGCTTTTGCGTTGTCGGAAGTAACTTCTATCCCCTTATTCGCCAAATCGACGATTTTGCTGTTATTTGCCGCCGTGGCGCGTTCCACGATAACGTCTCGCCATTTGTTGTCCCTGTAATAAGCGATGCGTATCTTGTCTATACCCGTGTCGTCGTTCGTCAACAGTTCCGTCGGCAAAATCGGGATAGCCGATGCGTAAACCGTGCGTATGTCTCCGTTCTGCATCTCGCTTTTGTAAACGCCCGCATTCGTTGCTGTCCACTCTCCGCAGTCAAGAACTACGGGCTGGTCAACAAAAGACGTCTGCTGCCCGCTCTTGCGGTTTGCTTTGAAAAAACTCATTTGAAACGTTTTCCACAGGTTGTCCCAGGCTTTGCGCATGCCGAGCGCAGTCGCTCTGACCTGGAACTCCGCAACCGCCTGCTGTCTTTCAAAACCGTCGGAAATACGAACGAGTTTTTCAAAGACCTTTTTGTCTATAATCTGCTCTTTCGTCATATCCGAAACGGGCGTTTCTTCTTTGAAGTCGTAATTTTTCACGGCTTCTATCGGCAGCCCGCGCAGCAGATAATCCGCGATGTCGCCTTTCGGTCCGATATCCGCCCATATATCCGCCAGACGCAGTATTTTCGCGTCGGGAAAGTGCTTGCAGTATTTTTCTCCCACCTCGTCATTGTCGGGGATTATGACCTTATCACGGAACTTTCCGAGCAATTCTCTGTCAACGTCCGTGAACTTGATTGTACCGTTACCGCCGCCCGTGTTTGTCGTTGTTGCAAGACACCCCGCACGCGTCAGAGCATCAACGCATTTTTCGCCCTCAACGATATACAAGCGTGTTTTTGCGTCCGCGCGTTGGAGCGCATCGAGGTTGTAAAGCGCGTTTGCGTCCTCTGGCTTCGTAAAATGTTTTTTGCCGCTCTCGTCCGTATAGTGAAACGAGAATTTTTTCTTGCCGTTTGAATATTTGATTCGTGTCTTTGCGTACTGAACGCTGCCGTCGGGTCTGCGGTAAATGTGGTCGTAATGCTCTATCTCCACAGGCTTCTCATCTTGCTTGTCGTCAATGCCGAGGGCTTCAAGCACCTCGGCATATCCCGCCTCGCATTTCTGGCAATGTATCAGTACTTTATCTCCCGCATCCTTGACATACAAATGATGGTCGGAGTGACATACCGGGCAAGCAGCTTCATACTGCCCGTTGCGCTGCTTTACCTTGTCAAGATACGGAAGTAAAGTCGATATGTTCATAACTCCTCCTTAAAAAGGAAGTTTGTCATCGTCGATATACTCAAACCCCGCTGCGCTTGCGTTAAGCGACGGCTTCGACGACGCAACTGTTTCCGTGATTTTTTTCAGCGGCGGAACCTTAAAATCTCCCGAGCGAATCTTCTGCCCTTTGATAAACATTGTCGGCGTCAGACGTACCTTTACTTCGTCGTTGTCGTTGCGATACTCTTCTTCTCCGAGAACAACGCCCACAAACTTGCGTTCAAGTTGCTTTTCGTCAAAGGCGAACTTGAAGTTTCCGCAGGTGTCCTCTATCGCCGTTATGAAGCCCTTGAAGAACGGCAGCGCCTTATCTTTATACGACTTGAAGAATCTGCCCGGGTATTTGCTGTTCGCGAAATAGTCCTTAAATTCGCCGTCCGCTATGTCATACTCGCATTCAAGATATTCCTTATCGGGGTGATCGGTCACTTTAAGTATCTTGATTATGTATCCGCCCGCGGGCAAACGCTTGAACTCCTCCGCGGACTGTATGTTCTCAAAATCATTTATCTTTTTCATCTGTCTTTGTCTCCTTTACTTTGTCTGTTTCGTAGTATTTTCTGATTGCCTTGTCAACAACCGCAAGGTCGTTGTCTATCTCTTTTGCGTCAAACATGCCTATCGGCGATTTTGCCACGTCCGAGCCGTCCGTCTGCGTGCGGAAATAATATCTGCCGCCGTCGCACATCGAACGCAGAACAATGGTAAACATTCCCTCTACGCACACTTTATCGTCAAGCAGTTTGCCTATCGTCTTCGGCTTAACCGTGCCGAACGTCTCGCTCTGATCTTCGTGCATCATTATGTACACTATTTTATCCTCGGCGAGGTTCGTTGCTATAAAGCGGATAAGGTCGTAAAAATGGTCTGCCATGTTATTATACAGGTCAAAAACGCTGCTCCCGCTCTGACTTTTGCCGTGCCCGCGCATAAACTCGTCCGTGATAAGGTATCCCGCATCGTCAACAACGAACCTGGTTCCTTTCGCTTTATCAAGCACATACTTGATTGTGTTGTAATCCGTATACTGCACGGGCTTGATTTTTGTTTTGAACGGCAGCGGTTTTCCGATAACATTGATTATTCCCGTATCGGCGGGCATATTGCGCAGAGACGTTGATTTGCCCGTGCCGCTTTTGCCGATGATAAGTACAGGTATTCCCATGTCTTCCTCCTATTTTATCTGTAAATTTTGCTTTTCGGTTATTCTTGCGTATGGGACTTCTTCGCCCCAGGTGTTGATTGCTTCGCGTATTGCTTTCTTGTCCGGTTCGGGATCTTTGAACGTCAGCAACTCGCGGTGATAGAACATCGCCCATTCAACGAACTTTTCCGTATCGCAGTCCACAACGGAACTCTTGCGGAACGTCAGCTTGTTTCTCGCCGTTTCAAGGCTTCCCAAACCGTTCTGTATAAGCGCGTCGGAAAGCATTGCTTTAAGGCTGTCTGCAAGTTTCTGCTTCGCTTTCGCCCGTTTCTGCATATTTGCGGCTTCCGTCTTGATTGCGTCTGCTTCCGCCGTCAGATTTTTAATAACGCACGCCGTTGCGTCCGCCCTTTCCTTGAACTCCGCATAGAGCGCTTCAAGCGTGTCCGCCACCGCTTCGGGCGGTATATCCTCTTCCTCTGCCTGCATAAGCAGATTTTGTATTTCGTTTGAAACAGAAAAAATACTCATATAAAACTCCTTGACATTACGTTTATAAAAGCTCTTTTGTTAACTCCCGCAGATTATAGCGGAGAGTATTATTAGAAAAAGAATTGTCCCTGTTAAAATTGCGTCAATGTTTTTCATCGTCTGACCTCCTTGCCGCTTTGAATGCGCAAACAAAAAACAGTATGAGTAAAACGATGAGTTCAACGCCTATGGTTGCAAGAACTCCCGCAAAAAACGGATTAACGTACATCTTGTTTTTCCTCCTTGATTATTCTTTCATAAACAGCCACAACCTTGTCAGTATACGAGGTTGAATTTATTCCTTGTTCCTGTAAGCGGCTTGCTCCCGTTGCGCCGCAGTTATATCGCATAAGCGCTAATGTAATATCTCCGTCAGTCGCTTTGAGATGTTCCGAAATCAAATAAACGCCTGCAAGAATATTTTGTTCGGGATCGAGAATGTTTGTAATATTTAACTCGTCAGCAAGCCATTCGTGATTACATTTATTGATTTGCATAAGCCCGTAATCTCCGGTTGAACTTATAATATTTTGCTGATATCCGCTTTCCACTTCAATCATAGCGTATACCAATTCACACGGAACACTGTATTCTTTACACACAGAACGGATATAATCTTGAAGATCGGCGGACAATGGGATATTGCAATATGTAGCGTCCTCAATAATTATGGGTTCTGTCGTTGAGATCTGCTTTTCCGGCTGTTCTGTCTGTTGCGCTGTCGATACTGACGGTTCAGTAAACACCGTTGCACCGACAAACAATCCGGCTGCAAAACTGACCGCTATTATAACGCCTAAAACTATATATCCTGTGTACCAATATTTTCTTTTTTTGTTTCTTGACATGGAAATCCTCTTTTCCACTGATATGGTTTTCCGTATTTTTTAAGATACCAATCCTCAAACTGTTTCTGATGTTCGGGATCTTGCAGATAATCCCATACGGTCTTGTATAGATACCTACAAAAACTCGGGAGGTGGATATTTTTCTTCGTCTCCATTTTGCTCCTAATATTCAACCGCTTCCTGACGATTGATGAAAAAATGTATTCCCGTAGAACACTCATTCCACCTGTCCTCGTCAAAACTGTCAACCGATGCGGTTTTTCCGACTTTGTAAATAAAATTCTTGTCGTAGCTACTTCTGACTTCGGTTACATCGGCTGTTGTCCCGTCAACATTTTGAATTTCCAAAACTTGCGCTTTGTCGCACCGACATTTTCTGCTCGTTGCAGAAAGACGCTTTGCATCTTCGGGAATTTGAAGTTTAACGACGTATCCGCTTGCCTTTTTGTATGCGATAAAAGACCCTGTATCAGGGCAGACCAAAGGAATAAAAGGGATGTTCTTTGCACCGCCTAGGTTTGCGCCGCGGAGGTTTGCACCGCAGAGGTTTGCGCCGCGGAGGTTTGCACCGCAGAGGTTTGCATTACGGAGGTCTGCACCGTAGA
>CAKSEF010000006.1 GCA_934446465.1 uncultured Oscillospiraceae bacterium | reverse complement strand
CAAATTTAGAAGGGCTCAGGCAAATATACGGTACAATTCGCAGTACAGCACTTACGACAATAGACTTACTAATATCAGGCAACGAATAAAATGCGATTGACTTTCTGGAAACAGAAAGGAACTAAATAAATTAAATATTATGGAGGTAAAAAACATGGAACGCGTATGCAAATTTTTAAAGGATGCAGGAACATATTATTTGGCAACGGCAGACGGGGATAAGCCACGTGTAAGGCCGTTTGGAACAGCACACATTTTTAACGGGAAGTTGTATATACAAACTGGTAAGTCAAAGGCAGTTTCAAAGCAAATAATGAATAACCCGAACGTTGAAATTTGTGCAATGCTCGGCGGGGATTGGCTTAGACTTACGGGAGAGTTGGTTGAAGATGACAGCCGTGAAGCGAGGGCGTCAATGCTTGAAGACTATCCCGAATTGAAGGCTATGTATGCTTCCGACGACGGAAATACACAGGTGTTTTATTTTAAGAATGCCACCGCGGTGTTTTCATCCTTTACAAAGCCTGAAGAGGTTGTTAAATTCTGAAGTGATAAAGAAATATTAATAAAGAAAAATTCATACGCGCCCAAAAGTATTGAGCTTTTGGGTGCGTAGTTTTTGCAGCTGTTTCTGATTGCTCAGAATGGAAAATGATTAGGATTCCCGAAGAACGACATTCTCATCTCCGAGTATATCACGAAGCCTCTCCAGTACGGGAGATTCATTAGACACATGAGTTCTCACGCGCTTTTTTGTATCATCATAGTAGATTATCGTTTCAAGTTCACCGGGACAGGCCGTTGCAACGGCGCGCACAAGCATAGTCTGTTCTGAATTTTCGTGCGGGATGCGCAGATAGAGCTTGCAGAAAGTCTCACACGGCACTTTTTTGGCGTTTTCAAACTCTGATATATCGCGAATGTCATCACAGATAATCTGAGGGGCAGAATCCTCCTTTGTGCTAATACGTCCTTTTACGATGACTACATGGTCCTGAACCACGGAATCTTTGCACTTTTGGAGTACTTTCGGGAAAATAATGAGTTCAAGCGATGCGGCGGGGCCTTCAAGCATAGAATACGACATAACCGAATTATTGCGCGTCGTTTTCATCTTAATCGATGTTAAGCATCCTGCAGTAACAACAGAATCACCGTCGCTGTGTATTTCGGGATTAAGAATTGAGGCAACAGACTCTGTTTTCAACTCTTTTAAAAGCTCGGCGTGGTCGTCAAGGGGATGACCCGACAAGTATATTCCGAGTGTTTCACGTTCAAACTCGAGAATTGTCTTCTTGGGAAACTCCTGCAAATCAGGCATAATTTCATTGTCATATTCCGGCGTTTCAGGTTCGGCATCGAGCGAAAACAAGTCAAATTGCCCTTCAATAGTCTTGCTTTTTGTATATGATATGCTTGAGAGAACGCTGTCATATACCTGAAGAAGCTGCGCTCTGTTTGCTCCTGTTTCGTCAAACGCCCCGCATTTGATTAGGTTTTCGAGCGCACGCCTGTTAAGTTCCTTGCTGTTCATACGCAGGCAAAAATCGCGCAGAGAGCGGAACGGTCCGTTTTCTTCACGCTCATCCGTCAGTGCGCGGACAAAACCGCGCCCGACATTTCTCACTGCCGCAAGTCCGAAACGTATATGGTCTCCGCTGACAGTGAATGTGTCTAAGGATTCGTTTATATCCGGAGGAAGTACGCGGATATTCATATCACGGCAAAGGTCAAAATAAACGGCGAGCTTATCAGTAAAATCAAGCACAGACGTAAGCAGGGCGGCCATATATTCCTTTGGATAGTGAAATTTCATGTATGCGGTTTGGTAAGAAACAACGGCATAGGAAGCTGCATGGGCTTTGTTAAAGGCATAGTTTGCAAATGCTACAATCTCATCAAAGATTTTGCTTGCTATTTCCTCCGATACGCCGTTTTTTATCGCACCGGGAATATTATCGTCTTCATTTCCGTAAATAAAATTCTTTCGCTCCCGAAGAAGGTCTTTTTCCTTTTTCTTTGATATGGCTCGGCGAACCATGTCTGCACGCCCGAGTGAAAATCCGGCTACCTGGCGGAAAATATCCATTACCTGCTCCTGATAGACGATACATCCGTATGTAACCTCCAATATATCACGGAGTTTGGGATGCAGATAGGTTATCTTATCGGGATTGTGCTTGCACTCTATGTAGTGGGGGATAGAATCCATAGGTCCGGGACGGTACAGAGCGACAATAGCGGTAATGTCTTCAATGGACTGTGGCTTCATGCCGATAACGCACGACGTCATGCCCTGACTCTCAAGCTGAAAAACGCCCGCCGTGTGTCCGAGACTCAGCTCGCGGAAAGTAAGACTGTCGTCTTCGGGAATCTTTGAAAGGGAAAAGTCCGGAGTGTGCTTTCTTACCATCCTTTCGGCATCATGAAGAACAGTAAGGTTCCTAAGACCAAGAAAATCCATCTTGAGGAGTCCGAGCTGTTCAAGTGTAACCATTGTATACTGCGTAACGATGGATTCATCATTTGTGGACAGGGGCACATATGTGGATACCGGATTTTTAGTAATAACAACCCCGGCGGCATGTGTAGAGGTGTTTCTTGGCATACCTTCAATGGCTATTGCTGTATCTATCAGTTTTCTGTATGTTTCATCCGACTCATAAACCTCGTGCAGTGTATTTGAAACCTTTAATGCCTTTGTAAGCGTCATATGAAGCTCGTTCGGGACTTGCTTTGCAATATTATCTACGTCAGAATAAGGCATGTCGAGAACACGTCCGACATCCCTTATAGAACCCCTTGCAGCCATAGTACCGAAAGTTACAATCTGAGCCACTCTGTCGGCACCGTATTTTCTGACAACGTAATCAATAACCTCCTGACGGCGTTCATAACAGAAATCTACGTCTATATCAGGCATGCTGATACGCTCTGGATTCAAAAAGCGCTCAAAATACAGATTATATTTCATTGGGTCAATATCAGTGATGCCGAGACAGTAAGAGACAATACTTCCGGCGGCACTTCCTCGTCCCGGGCCGACCGGTATATCCACGCTCTTTGCATATGTGATAAAATCCCAGACTATGAGGAAATAGTCAACATAGCCCATCTGTGTAATCATATTAAGTTCATATTCGAGACGCTCGAGATATGCTTTCGGAGAATCGGGATAACGCCGTTTAAACCCGTCAAGTGTGAGTTTTCTCAAATATTCGAGTGAGCTTTTGTATTCCTTCGGCGTATCGTATTCGGGAAGATAATGATGACCAAATTCAAATTCAAGATTGCACATATTCGCTATCTGCGTTGTATTTTCAAGTGCTTCGGGATGTGAAGGAAATAGACTTAACATTTCATCTGCGCTTTTTACGTAAAACTCATCGCTTGCAAATTTCATTCTGTTTGTGTCAGAAAGAGGTTTTTTCATTTGAATACACATCAGAACATCTTGAATATATGAATCTTCACGCGCTATGTAGTGTGCGTCGTTGGTGGCAACGAGCGGAATATTTTCCTCCTCGGAAATCTTGATAATTTCCATATTAACGGCCTTTTGTTCGGGAATGCCATGGTCTTGAATTTCAAGGTAAAAATTATCTTTACCGAATATTGAAGACATTCTCTTGGCAATCGCACGTGCTTCCTTCGCATCACCGCGGAGTATTGCTTTGGGTATTGCGCCCGCAAGACAGGCAGAAAGCGCAATAAGTCCGTCCGAATATTTCTCAAGCAGCTCAAAATCTATTCTCGGCCTGTTATAAAAGCCTTCGGTAAAGCCGAGACTCACCATATGTATGAGGTTTTTGTATCCGGTTTCGTTTTTGCACAAAAGCACCAAATGTGATGTGTCGCGGTCAAAAGCGTGCTCTTTGTCTTTTCTCCCGCGGGGTGCAACATACACCTCACAACCGATAATCGGTTTGACTCCGGCTTCTTTTGCCGCCTTGTAAAAGTCAATAGCTCCGTACATTACGCCGTGGTCGGTAATGGCAACGGCAGTCTGACCAAGCTCCTTTACGCGGTCAAAGAGCTTGTCTATGCGACAGGCACCGTCAAGAAGACTGTATTCAGTGTGGAGATGCAGATGTGTAAAGTTGTTCATTTCTGTTTGTTGGTCCTTTCATCGCCGATTTCATCAGCTAATGCAATAAGCTTTGAGAAGCGGTGGTTAAGCCCGGATTTGCTTATTTGCCCGCACGTCAGTGCGGCAAGCTCGGAAAGCGACATGTCCGGGTTTTGCAGACGCATTTCCGCAGCGTCTCTGAGCTTTGCGGGGAGTGATTCAATGCCTGAATGTTTAATAATAGTTTTAATCGCGGACAACTGTATCGCAGCGGCATCTGCTGTTTTTGCCTGATTTGCAAACTCGCAGTTCACCTTGCGGTTTACGCTGTTTCGTACGTTTTTATACAGCTTTGCCTGCATAAACTCAAGCGCACAGAGCGGAGTGCCTATGCGGGTGAGAAAGTCTTCTATACTCTCGCTTTCCTTAAAATATATGATGTAGTTTGACTTTCTCATTGCCGTCTTGGCGGGGAGTTCAAGCTCAAGCAAAAGCGAGACAACCTCAAGGCTCAGCGCCTTATGCGAGGTTGCAAGCTCGAGATGATACGATGAGTTCGGGTCTGTAACCGAACCTCCGGTTAAAAAAGCGCCTCTGCAAAATGCGGCACGGGCGGAATCGTTTTCAACAATAGCGGCATTGAGCCTCATTGAGACATCGTTGTCAGAAGATATCCCGAGTGCATCAAATACAACCGAAAGACGTTCCGGGTTTTCAAGTATCAGATTATACTTTTTAACCGCTGAGGCAGGAACTATTTTTTTGTCAAAATCAAATCCGAAGAGTCCCTTGAACAGCCATGACGCACGTCTTGCAACTTCGGAGTTTTCCGTTGTGATTTTAATTTTATCACTCCGTGTTGCGTTGGCGAAGAGAACCATTCCGCAGCACTCGGCAAGCGCCAATTCGGGGTTATTAAGCGGAATTTTGCACAGTTCACTTCTTATTCTTGCAGAAAATGTCATCAGAGTTCACCCTTATAGACGGAAATGAGAACCTTTGCCAGCTTGTCGGGGTCGTGGCGTGCAAGGGGAGTATTGGCAGAAATCAGAGGTGCGGAAATCACTTTCAATCCCATGCTTTTTAATGCATTTACATCAACGGGCAGAGGCTCTGCACCTTCTTTGGCGTATTTTTTAATGAGTTCACCGGAAATCTCGTCAGAATTCACGATACACGTGTCAAATAACCCACGATATGAATGGTCAAACAATGCCTGTACATGGTCGGCAGCTGTGTAGTTCTCCGTTTCACCGTCCTGAGTCATCACGTTGCAAATATAGACTTTGCGGGCAGAAGAGGCGCGTATTGCCTCGACTATTCCGTCTACAAGCAGGTTCGGTATCACACTCGTATACAAGCTTCCCGGACCGAAAATCAACATTTCTGCGTTCGTAATTGCGCTGATTGTGTCGGAAAGCGCTTTTGGCTTTTCCGGAATCATGCGTATATGTTTAATAGGGGAATCGAGAAGTTTTTTTTGTGTATTTATGTTAGATTCGCCGCGCACAACTACGCCGTTTTCAAATTCTGCCTCTATATGCACATCTTCTGTCGTAACAGGAAGCACACGGCCTTTGATTGCAAGTACATCGCTCATGTATCTCACCGATTGATAGAAAGAGCCTGTAACCTGATTGATTGCGGCAAGAAAAAGATTTCCGAAGCTCTGACCGTTTAATACGCCATCTTCAAAGCGATAGGAGAGCAGACGGGACATTAGCTGTTCCGTGTTCGAAAGTGCAATTATGCAGTTGCGTATGTCTCCGGGAGGAAGCATATTCAAATCGTTGCGGAGGATTCCGCTTCCGCCTCCGTCATCCGACACTGCGACTACTGCTGTTATATCTTCAATGTATTTTTTTAAACCGCGGAGCATCGTAGAAAGACCGGTACCGCCGCCGATTGCAACTATACCGTGGAGTGTTCCGCTGTAAGCAAGGTTATTGTCATACATGAGGTACGGCCTCCTTGATTATCGTTGGGAATCTCTGTGCATGCTGGATGTTTTATATCCGCAATCCGATATGTGTTCTGCAAGAGCCTCGGCAAGAGCAACAGAACGGTGCTTTCCGCCGGTACAGCCAATTGCTATTGTGAGAGTTGTCTTACCTTCTTCAACATATTGCGGAAGGAGAAAATCAATCAAGCTGTAAAGATGTGCAAGAAAGTCTTTTGTTTGCTGCCACTTCATTACGAAGTCGCGCACTTCGCAGTCAAGACCCGTTTTCGGCCTCAGAGAGATTTCATAATACGGATTTGGAATAAAGCGCACATCAAAAACAAGGTCGGCATCGGCAGGGATGCCATACTTGAATCCGAATGACATTACATTTATGATAAGAGACCTGTCAAGAAGCCCGTCGTTCTCAAAGAGACGCATAAGCCTTTCGCGCAGAGCAGGAGAGGAGAGTGATGTCGTGTCTACAATGTAGTCGGCGCGAGCTCGCATACCCGAGAGCATCTCGGACTCCATCTCAATGATTTTTTCAATAGGCGTACCCTCCGAGAAAAGCGGATGTCTGCGCCGTGTTTCCTTATATCGCTTTATTATTGTATCAGTAGAAGCCTCGAGATAGAGTATTTTGTAATTACAGCCGAGTGTCTTGGCATTTTCAAGCGCCTTGAAGAGCGCGGAAAAATCGAGCCCCGAACGAATATCCGTAACAAGAGCAACATGTGAAAAACGATTGTTCGCGGCGAGACACATCTCGGCAAATTTCGGAATTAACTCGGGCGGCATATTATCCACGCAGTAAAATCCCATGTCCTCAAGAACAGAAGCCGCCTTGCTTTTTCCGGCACCTGACATTCCGGAAATAATATAAAAATCCATACTCGGTTAACACTTCCTTACAGTTAAAAATCATTTTATGATGCAGATTTCACATTCAAGCTCTATTCCGTTTTTCTTCAGAACCTCTGATTTAATGTGGTCAATCAGTCGGAGGACGTCATCGCAAGTCGCGCCGCCGCGGTTTACTATGAAACCTGCGTGCTTCTCCGATACGGCAGCTCCGCCGACGGAATATCCCTTTAAACCGCAATTTTCAATAAGCGCACCGGCAAAATTGCCTTCAGGACGCTTGAAAACGCTGCCGGCACTTGGGAATTCCAACGGCTGTTTATCACGTCGCTTTTGCGCAAGCTCGGACATCTTTGCGGATATCTCGTCCGAGTCTCCCGTACTGAGAGAAAAAACGGCACGGAGTACCGTATGCAAAGGATTTTCTTTGTATACGCTCGTTCTGTATCCAAACTTGTGTGAACTGCCCGAAATTTCATATATGTCATTACCGCTTACATACATGCTTTTTGAAACAATATTGCTCATTTCACCGCCGTATGCGCCGGCGTTCATGACAACGGCGCCGCCGACACTGCCGGGAATTCCGTGTGCAAACTCAAAGCCTGTGAGCGAATTTTTGAGAGCAATATGAGCAACCGATGCAAGAGAAGCGCCTGCTTCGGCATAAATATCCGTGCCGACAGCTACAATTTTTGAACACGAGACTTTTAGAACAAACCCGTCTATACCTTTATCGGAAACAAGGAGATTTGTACCGCTTCCGAAAACGAACGGAGTTATATGAAAGGCATTGAGAATATCGAGAGTGCGTACAACGGCTTCCTGCGATTTTGCTTCGAGAAAAAAACGCGCAGGACCGCCTATCTTAAAGCTTGTATGCGAGCTCATCGGCTCGTTCTGAATAATGCTTAAATCAGAAACTGCCGACAGGAGTTCTAAAACCGTTCCAAACATAGCAACAATCCTTCTGTTATAATTATTTATACATATACATTATAGCATATGCAGGCTGAATATAAAAGCTAAAATTTGCTTCCCGTAACCCCGTCAAGAAATAATCCGTCAATCAGGACATTTGCGAGCTTATTGTGCATGTTTTCGGATGTTTTTAAGTATACATTTACATAGTTTTCCGCATGTCCGCGGAAGTAATCCCCATCCCTCTGCTCAAAGAGAACCGACAGCTCTTTTCCGATTTGACGTGAAAGAAATTCATTCTTCATTGACGAGGCCGTTTCCTCAGCAAGTTTTGCGCGTTGTGCTTTTTCTGCGCGAGTGAGCTGATTTGGCATAGAAGAAGCGGGGGTTCCGGGACGCCGTGAGTATGGGAATATGTGCATTGAGGAAAAATCGCATTTCTCAATGAATTTAAGAGTTTTACGGAACTCTTCATCGGTTTCGCCGGGGAATCCGACTATCATGTCTGTTGTAACGGCGCAATTCTTAAAATGTTCACGAAGCAGAGAAACCGACTCGAAAAAACGGGCGGTGTCATATTTTCTGTTCATTCTGAGCAGTGTCTCGTCGCACCCGCTCTGCATTGATAAATGAAAATGCGGACATAAATTTGTGAAGTTTTTAAGCTTAACACAGAATTCTTCGGTTATACTGCGCGGTTCGATTGAACCGAGCCTGAAACGAACATCGGGGAGAGAATCACAGAGCGCGGCCGTTATTTCGGAAAGCGATGAGCGGGGCCTTAAATCAGTTCCGTATGACGATATCTCAATTCCCGTTATCACGATTTCACGATATCCCTCTTTGCGGAGCTTTAATGCTTCGGAGAGAACGGTTTCAAACGGCATTGAACGCACGGGACCGCGCGAGTAGGGGATAATGCAGTATGTGCAGAAGTTGACACAGCCGTCTTCTATTTTCAGCATAGCCCGCGTTCGGCCATCCAAACCGCCGGAGGGTAAATATTCAAACTCTCGCCTTTTGAGCGGATTATCAAGTGTAAAGCTATCTGGATTTTCAAGTGCGAGACGGTCAATCATATCAACAAGCTTTTCTCGGTCGGAGGTTCCCGCTATAATATCGACGCCGTCTATCGCTCTTATGCTTTCGGGATTCACCTGTGAGAGACATCCACAGACAACTATCTTGGCATTCGGATGTTCATTTTTTAAATGACGTATCGCCTTTCGCGATTTTTGGTCGCTGACAGAGGTAACCGTGCATGTGTTTATCACTATAACGTCGGCTTCCGAAAAATCATTGCAGATGAGATGCCCGTGCTCGGTAAGCATTATGCCGAGAGCCTGCGTTTCAAACTGATTCATTTTACATCCGAGCGTATAAAAGCTTATGTTCATATGTACCACCTAAAAAATTCCTTTTTCCTGTTGAAAAATTCTTATAAAAGTATTATACTTTATTCGTACCGGAAATAGCAATAAAAAATTGAAAGGAGTATCGAGATATGTACAAGTTTAACGTCAAGCTCACATCAATCAATGAGGTAAAAAACTTTGTTAATGCAGCATGTGCTCAGATGTGCGATATTGATATCGTATCGGGAAGATACGTTATCGACGCAAAGTCAATCATGGGTATCTTCAGCATTGACCTTACAAAGCCCGTTACTGTTGCCGTAAACGGAACAGAAGAAGAGTATAAGGCATTTCGCGAGCTTGTTAAGGATATCGTTGTAGACTAAAATAAAGCTGACGGCTTCGGCAATCGCTTAAACGGTTGCCGAACTGTTTTTTGATACGGAGGTTTTTATGAACGCCGAGTTTAATGAGTTTCTCGCGGGTATGCGCGGAAAGAGAGTTACCGTAATAGGAATGGGGGTAAGCAATAAACCGCTCATACTCCTGCTCCTTGATTCAGGCGCGCATGTATTGGTGTGCGATAAAAAAGAAAACCATGACAAAGATTTTTTGGCCGACCTAAAACGGCGCGGCGCGGAGTTTTCGTTCGGCAGCGACTACCTTGCACCGATTTTAAATTCCGAGATTATTTTCAAAACTCCGGGGATGAGATACGACTGTAAAGAACTCGTAAAAGCCGAAAAAAAGGGAATTACGGTTACAACCGAGATGGAAAAGTTCCTTGAATTTTGCAAAGCAACAAGCATAGGTATTACAGGAAGCGACGGGAAGACGACTACAACAACAATCGTCGGAAAACTCCTCGCCCAAGCGGGAAAACGCGCTTTTGTGGGCGGAAATATAGGAACTCCGCTGTTTGCAAAATCAAACGAAATTGAAGAAAAGGATTTTGCGGTAATTGAGCTCTCGTCATTTCAGCTTATGAATATAAAGCAGAGTCCTGACATAGCAGTTATCACAAATGTGACGCCGAACCACCTCGACGTGCACAAGTCCATGGAGGAATATACTCTTGCAAAAGAAAATATATTCAGGTTTTCTGGCGGAAGAGTTGTTTTAAACTACGATAACGAAATAACGCGCAAAATCGCTGCCGGGCTCGGGAAACGCGCGGTACTTTTCTCCTCGCATTCAATCATTGATGACGGATACTGCATTGAGAACGGTTACATTGTCAGGCGCACGGCGGGCGAGAGCCGAAAAGTCCTGAAAATCGCAGATATTAAGATTCCGGGTATGCACAATGTCGAAAACTATATGGCGGCGATTGCGGCCGTTGAGGGCATTGTAAGCGACGCTGACATAGCAGAGGTAGCAAAGAGCTTTGGCGGGGTAGAGCATAGAATGGAGCTTGTACGCGAGAAGGACGGAGTTAAATATTATAACGACTCGATAGCCTCGAGCCCGACAAGGACTATCGCGGGTTTGCGCGCGTTCAATAATAAGGTTATACTTATAGCGGGCGGGTATGATAAACATATCCCGTTCGATGTCCTCGGAGATGCAGTTTTGAAATACACCAAGGCGGTTGTGCTTGTCGGGGCAACATCGGAGAAGATTTCCTATGCAATAAAGAAGGCAGACGGCTACGATGAAAAAAAGCTTCCGCTGTATATATGCGAAAGCTTTGAAGACGCAGTTCATAAAGCATCTGAAATTGCAAGAAGCGGAGATATAGTAACCCTGTCTCCCGCATGTGCATCGTTTGATTTGTTCGAAAACTTTATGGCTAGGGGGGAGCGTTTCAAGGAGATTGTCAACAGTCTCTAAATGCTGTCAAGAAAATATGGGGAGCGCGTGTACGTGCTCCCTTGTTTTATCGGGTTTGCCATAAAGAGGGAATATATGTCGTCTGCCCGTCGCTCGAGTTCAAAAACGCTTCTTGAGAACACATCAAGCTTTTTTACGGATGACGGCTTCGTGATTATCGGAATAATTGTTTTTTTTGAAGCAAGCCTCAAAACATCCCGTCCGCGAGAATTAAGCGCAAGCACGCGTGCATACGGCGGAGTTTTTGTTTGAATTGAGCCGTCAATATCCAAAAAAGCATTCAGAAATATACGGCGTATGCGCGAAAGTGCGTATCTTTTTGTTTTCGCAGACAGACTCGCGGATTCAAGTGTGTCGGATTCCGATATCGCACGGGCAAGACGAAATTCGAGTCCCTCGGATACATCGCAGAACTTTCTGAAGTCGTCGGCAGAGAACCTCTTTAAGCACGCAAGCATCGCCTTATCCGCGTACTCTGAAAAGACAGGTGCATGGCCGAGTGATGTTTCTTCGGATAAGATTTTCAGTACTTCATTCGGGATATAGTTTTCAACGCTTTTTCCGTCGCGTATATATTCTCTGAGCAGAGACGCGCTTGCAAACGAACCGCTTTTCGTGGCGGAATCATGGCTTACGCCCGTCCGTGCAACTGCGGTCGGAATTATCGATAATCCCTGATTTTTGATTGCTTTAATGTATTCAATGGCAAGGATGTTATTCGGTTTGGTAAAGAGTTCCGCGAGCTCGCCTGAAAATTTTTTGACGGCGCGTTCTCTTGCTGCCGCAAATGATATACCGCTTCTGTATTCATCGGACACCTTGTCTTGAAACGATTCGGAGCATATAAGCTCGGCCGCGGAGAGAAGCTTTGTGCAGTCATCCTCTTCAGCACCGAAACAAATGTGGGTGATAACACCAAGTGAACCGAGCATGGAAACCCCGCCTGCGGCAAAACGCTCTGCCGAGGAAACGGCCCAAGGGAGCGGAAGCTCTATCACCGCATCCGCACCGCACCTTATGGCGGCCTCCGCACGCGCGGACTTGTGGAAAAGCGCAAAATCTCCGCGCTGGACGTAATTGCCGCTCATTACGCAGATAACTGCATCCGCTCCGAGTGCTCTCGCTTTTGATATGTGATAAAGATGTCCGTTGTGAAACGGATTATATTCACAAATAATTCCGAATACGTTCATAAAATGTGCCGTCCTTCAAAAAATATGAAAAAAGCCTTGCAAAAATCGACATATAGAGGTAAAATATGTAATGTTGTTTTTATTATTGTAAACGCAAAAGTTTGTTTTTTCAAGTGAAAAAAGTTTTTTTATTACGGAGGAAGAAAATATGAAAATTCTTGTCATCAATGCAGGAAGCTCTTCTTTGAAGTACCAATTTATGGAGTCTGAAGGCGGGCAGGTCTTTGCAAAGGGACTTTGCGAACGCATCGGAATCGACGGCCGTCTCACGCATAAGGTTCCGGGGCGCGAGGATGTAAAATTCGATATTGCTATGCCGACGCACGGCGAAGCCATCAAGTCTGTCCTTGATATCCTTGTAGATGCCGAAAACGGTGTAATCAAATCGACGGATGAAATTGCGGCAGTCGGTCATCGCGTTCTCCACGGTGGCGCAACGTTTACGGAGAGCTGTCTTGTAGACGATGCGTGCATCGCGGCAATCGAGAAGTGCATTCCGCTCGGTCCGCTTCATAATCCCGCAAACCTCATGGGTATACGCGCATGCCAGAAGGTTATGCCGAAAACTCCGCAGGTTGCGGTATTTGACACTGCGTTCCATATGACAATGCCGCCAAAGGCATATATTTACGGAATACCGTACGAGTATTACGAAAATGACGATGTACGCCGTTACGGATTCCACGGAACGAGTCATCGCTATGTTTCGGCGCGCGCCATCGATATGCTCGGCAATCCGGAACACAGCAAGGTAATCTGCTGCCATCTCGGAAACGGTTCTTCACTCTCCGCAGTCGTTGACGGCAAGTGCGTAGATACGAGCATGGGTCTTGGACCGCTCGCAGGCTTCCTCATGGGAACCCGTTCCGGTGATATTGACGCAACTATCATAGAGTACCTTATGGGACGTTATAACTATGACATAAAGGAAATGCTCAATATACTCAATAAGAAATCGGGAGTTCTCGGCGTATCGGGAGTAAGTTCGGATTTCCGCGATTTGGACGAAGCAGCGGAAAAAGGCAATGAAAGGGCAAAGCTTGCGCTTGATAAATTCAAATATGAGGTAAGAAAATACATAGGCTCGTATGCTGCGGCAATGGGCGGAGTCGACGCTGTCGTATTTACGGCGGGAATCGGTGAAAACTCTGTTGACCTTCGCCGCGGAATTTGCGAGGGTCTTGAATATATGGGAATTAAGATGGATGCCGAAAAGAATAAGGTAAGGGGAAAAGAAGCTGATGTCTCCGCTGCCGATTCAAAGGTAAAAATATTTATAATCCCAACGAATGAAGAGCTTATGATAGCGCGTGATACAGAGGAAATTGTAAACTCTCTCAATAAGTAATTTTTGCGCCTCCGTTTTCCTGAAAACGGAGGCGCTTTCAGGAGATATCATGGTTAGAATAAGAAAAGGAACAAGGGCTGACATATCAAAAGCGGCCGATATTTACGATGAGGTTTTAAAAACTGAAGAGTGCGGGCTTGCAAGCATAGGCTGGATTCGAGGGGTATACCCGACCGAATCGACGGCATACGACGCGGTTTTACGGGGCGACCTGTTTGTGGCGGAATTTGACGGGAAAATCGCCGCATCAGCAATAATAAACAAAATTCAGGTTCCTGAGTATGCAAGCGCACAATGGAAGTACCGAGATATAAGTGATGAGAAAGTTATGGTTTTGCACACACTGACGGTAGCCCCGGACTATTCGGGAAAGGGTGTCGGTTCCGCTTTTGTCTCTTTTTATGAGAAATATGCAGAACAAAGCGGATGTACGCACCTGAGAATGGATACAAACGAAAAGAATACGAGGGCAAGAGGTATGTATGCGCGCCTTGGATACAGGGAGGCAGGTATAGTGCAGTGCACATTTAACGGTATCCCGAATGTGGGACTTGTCTGCCTTGAGAAAAAATTGAGTGGTGATAATTAAAAAATCCGGCGCGGATTAAACGCGTCGGATTTTTTTGCTACACTGAGTTCGCTCTGCGGGGAGAAGTCGGTGAATTTCTGAAAAACAGAGAAATGCACCAAAGACCTGCAAGTGCAACAAGCGTATATATTATACGGCTTATAACAGCACCCTGTCCGCCGAATATGGCAGCTACGATGTCAAATTGAAATATGCCTATTGCTCCCCAATTTATCGCCCCGATAACTATAAGAATAAGCGCGATTCTGTCCAGCATTTTTTATCACTCCCCATACTTTTTCTCGCATTATAAGTATGACACATTGCAAGTGTTTAAATTCAGTTAATTATCTGGCAAATGTGGAAACCGAAAGAATACATGTAAAAAAATGTTTTGTATGGACATTTTTTGAAAAATGTGTTTTAATATATAAAGTGTAAACTATGAAATTATTGGAGTTGTATCATTTATGAAACTTATAGGCGTAAGAGAACTTTATTCATCACCCGAAAAGTTTGCCGGCAAAACCGTAAAGGTCGGCGGCTGGGTGAGAACGGTGCGCGATTCTAAAGTGTTCGGGTTTGTCGAGCTCAACGACGGCTCTTATTTCAAGAGCGTCCAGATTGTCATTGATGATAAGCTTGACAATTTCTCCGAAGTTATTCATCTCAATGTAGGAAGCGCAATCATAGCGGAGGGGGAGCTTGTGCTCACCCCCGAAGCAAAACAGCCGTTTGAAATAAAAGCTTCGATGATTAAAGTTGAGGGCGAATCTGCCCCGGACTATCCTCTTCAAAAGAAAAGACATTCGCTCGAATTCCTGCGCACAATAGCATATTTGCGCCCGAGGACGAATACGTTTTCCGCAGTGTTCAGAATAAGAAGCGAGGCCGCATATGCGATTCATAAATTCTTTAACGAACGCGGATTTGTGTATGCACATACACCGATTATTACGGGAAGCGACTGCGAAGGCGCAGGTGAAATGTTCAGAATTACGACGCTCGACCTTGATAATGTGCCCAAAACAGAGGACGGTAAAACGGATTATTCAAAGGACTTTTTCGGGAGAGAGGCAAGCCTTACGGTTTCGGGTCAGCTTGAGGCCGAAACATTTGCCCTCGCATTCGGAAAGACTTATACATTCGGGCCGACATTCCGCGCCGAAAATTCAAACACGGCTCGTCATGCGGCTGAATTTTGGATGATTGAACCGGAAATCGCATTTGCCGATTTAAATGATGATATGGAACTTGCCGAGGCTATGGTCAAGTCGGTTATAAATCACGTTATGGAAACCTGTCCCGAAGAAATGGCATTTTTCAATCAATTTGTTGATAAGGGGCTTGTTGAAAGACTGCGCCGTGTTGCGGAATCCGATTTTGGCGTAATGGAATATGCAGAGGGCATTAAAATTCTTGAAAAACACAAGGACAAGTTCGAATACCCTGTGTTCTTCGGGTGCGATTTGCAGACCGAGCACGAACGCTTCCTTACAGAGGAAGTTATGAAAAAACCGATGTTCCTCATAAATTATCCTAAGGAAATAAAGGCATTCTACATGCGCTGCAACGATGATAACAGAACCGTAGCGGCGATGGATTTGTTTGTTCCCGGCATAGGTGAGCTAATCGGAGGAAGTCAGCGCGAGGAAAGATACGATGTACTCAAGGCAAGAATGAATGAACTCGGACTTAGCGAAGCGGACTATGATTGGTACCTCAATCTCAGAAGATTCGGGGGAGTCTCCCATGCGGGATTCGGACTCGGATTTGAACGGTTCATAATGTACCTCACGGGAATCGGCAATATACGCGATGTTCTTCCGTTCCCGAGATGTACAGGAAAAATACTGTGATAATGATAATAAGGAGAAAATTATGGGAAAATCATTATTAAAACTCGATAGGGCAACTGCGACAAAATTAGAGGCCGAGCTCAAAGAAAAATACAGTGAATATGTCTCGAAAAAACTCTCGCTTGATATGTCGAGGGGAAAACCTGCGCCGAACCAGCTTGATATGAGCGAGGGACTTCTTTCTGTGATATCAAAGAACGAGGATGTCGCAGAAGTTAAGCCGGACGTGAGAAACTACGGCGGGCTGGACGGAATCCCTGAAATGAAACAGCTCTTTGCCGAAATTCTCGGAGTTGCGGCGGATGAAGTCATAATCGGCGGAAATGCAAGCCTTACAATGATGTTTGACATGGTGTCGCGTTCGGTTACTCACGGCGTTTTAGGACAAACACCGTGGTACAAGCTTGATGAAGTTAAATTTCTTTGCCCCGTACCCGGGTATGACAGGCACTTTGGAATATGTGAGTGCTTCGGAATAAAGATGATTAATGTTCCGATGACTGATAAGGGTCCTGATATGGATGTTGTCCGCGAATACGTCGAAAACGATGAATCCGTAAAGGGAATGTGGTGCGTTCCGAAGTATTCAAACCCGAGCGGGATAACTTATTCCGACGATACGGTCAGAGCCTTGGCAGCGCTTAAGCCTGCGGCAAAAGATTTCAGAATTTATTGGGATAATGCATATTGCGTACACGATTTGTCGGATGAGGGAGACAGCCTCCTTAATATTCTTGACGAGTGCAGAAAAGCCGGCAACGAGGATATGTGCTATATCTTTGCGTCAACATCGAAGATATCCTTCCCGGGTGCGGGAGTTGCGGCAATGGCGATGAGCGCCGCAAATATAGCTGCAGCCAAAAAGGTTATGAAATATCAGATGATAGGCCCGGATAAGATAAATCAGCTCCGCCATGTGAAGTATTTCAGGAACGCAGACGGAATCCGCGCGCATATGAAAAAACATGCGGCTATCCTTGCTCCCAAGTTCAAGATTGTAACAGATACTTTTGAAAAGGAACTCGGCGGACTTGATATAGCCGAATGGACAACACCGAACGGCGGGTACTTCATAAGCCTTGATGTTATGCCCGGAACGGCAAAGCGCGTTCATAAGCTTATGGCAGATGCGGGCGTTGTTATGACGGGATGCGGTGCAACATTCCCGTACGGAGTTGATCCGGATGATAAGAACCTGAGAATCGCACCGTCGTATCCGTCTGAGAGCGAACTCAAAACGGCTGCGGAAATGCTCTGCCTCTGCACGAAACTTGCGGCTCTTGAAAAAATACTCGGATAGGGAGAAAAAGATGAGAAACACATACGAATCCCCACTTAACACCCGCTATGCAAGCAGTGAAATGACAGAACTCTTTTCGCCTGATAAAAAATTCAAAACATGGAGAAGGCTTTGGATAGCTCTCGCCCGTGCTGAAAAAGAACTCGGCTTAAATATAACACAGGAACAAATAGACGAACTCGAGGCAAACAAAGACGATATAAACTACGATGTTGCGGAAAAACGCGAAAAAGAAGTAAGACATGACGTAATGTCGCACGTCTACGCGTACGGAGTGCAGTGCCCTAAGGCAAAAGCAATAATTCACCTTGGCGCAACAAGCTGTTATGTAGGCGACAACACTGACCTGATTGTCATGCGAGAGGCCCTTGTTCTTATCAGAAAGAGGCTTGTAAGTGTGATTTCCGCCCTTGCAAGATTTGCGGACGAGTATAAGGATATGCCGACGCTCGGCTTTACGCACTATCAGCCCGCACAGCTTACGACGGTCGGAAAACGCGCAACGCTCTGGATAAATGAACTCATGTATGATTTGTCGGAGCTGGATTTCCGCATATCTTCAATGAAACTGCTTGGTTCTAAAGGAACAACGGGAACACAGGCGAGCTTCATGGAGCTCTTTGACGGAGATGAAGCAAAAATCAAAAAAATGGAAGAACTTATTGCGTCCGAGCTCGGATTTGACGGTGTTATCCCCGTTTCGGGGCAGACCTATTCGAGAAAAATAGACTTTATGGCGCTGTCGACACTCTCCGGCATAGCGCAGAGCGCGTGCAAATTTGCAACGGATTTGAGACTGCTCTCCAACCTTAAGGAGATGGAAGAACCGTTTGAGAAAAAGCAGATAGGGTCATCGGCAATGCCGTATAAACGCAATCCGATGCGTTCTGAGCGCATATGTGCCTTGTCTAAGTTCGTAATGGCAACTGCTCAAAACCCCGCACTTACGGCGGCAACGCAGTGGTTTGAAAGAACTCTCGACGATTCCGCAAACAAGAGACTCGCCGTTGCCGAGGCATTTCTTGCAACAGACGCAATATTGTGTATTTACCTTAATGTTGCGTCCGGTTTAGTCGTTTATCCAAAGGTTATCAGACGCCATATAATGGACGAACTTCCGTTTATGGCTTCCGAAAATATAATGATGGATGCGGTAAAGCGTGGCGGCGACAGACAGGAACTTCATGAGCGTATCCGCGAACACTCCGTAGCTGCGGGACGCATGGTGAAGGAAGAGGGAATGTCCAATGACCTACTTGAACGGATAGAAAATGACCCGCTGTTCGGTATGTCAAAGGAAGAAATCGAGAGAAATCTCGACCCGAAGAATTATACAGGCAGGAGTGCATCACAGGTTACGGAATTTTTGGAAAATATCGTAAATCCGGCGATTTCACGGTATGCGAACGATATTTCCGACGCGTCCGAGCTCAAAGTCTGATTCATTCGAATGTGAAATTTGTGTTGACTAAACGGAGATAAAAGTTTATAATATTAATTGCTTGCGCAATTTGGAGAAAAATGACTTTTTTGCGCGATAAACTGAGGAGGTTTTACTGATGAAAAAGGGCATAATTTGGTTTGTTGCTGTCATCGTCGTAATCGCTCTCTTCGTCGCAGTTGCGGCGGTAGGGCTCGATCTCGGCGCTGTGCAGATACCAAGCGCCGCGAACGGTATTCGCCTCGGCCTTGATTTGCAGGGTGGAGCATCGATAGTGTTTGAGGCACAGGTAGAGGGCGGCGGTACGCCGAAGATGGAGGATATGGAGGTCGCGCAGACCGTTCTCCGCAAGCGTCTTGACGCTGCAAACTATACGGAAGGTAATGTTCAGATAGTCGGAAATAATCGCTTAAGCGTTGAAATCCCCGGACTTGAGGATACGGCAGAAAAGGCGGTTGAGATTCTCGGAAAAACAGCCGTACTCGAATTCCGCGATTCAGACGGTAATGTTGTGCTTACGGGCTCCGATATCAAGAGTGCGGCGGCTCAGTACAGCCCGATTACCGAAAATGGTCAGAGCCAGCACCATGTAACTCTTACTTTTAATGATGAGGCAAGGGCAAAGTTCCGCGATGCAACTAAGGCAGCGGCGGCAAAAGCATCTGACAGTAAGAACTATATAGACATTTATCTCGATAATGAGATTCAGAGCCATGCTTTTGTTGATGCTTCTTACGCATCTACTGGAATTGATTCCGATTCCGCGGTTATAACTATGGGAAGTGAAGACAGCTTCAGTGCAACAGGTGGTGAGGCCGCAAAAAATCTTGCCAACGTTATTAACTCGGGACGTCTCCCGTTTGAGCTTCGTGAGATACAGCTTCGTTCCGTCGGTCCTACACTCGGTGAGGGTGCACTCAAGTCGAGTCTCATAGCGGGACTTATCGGACTTCTGCTTGTTATGATATTCATGATTGCGGTTTATCGTCTTTCCGGAATCGTTGCGAGCATTTCGCTTCTTTTCTATACGGCACTCATGGTTATACTCCTTGCAATATTTAAGGTCAATCTCTCTCTTCCGGGCATCGCAGGTATTATCCTCGGCATCGGAATGGCGGTTGACGCGAACGTAATCATCTATGAGAGAATTAAAGAGGAGCTCCGTGTTGGAAAAACACTTAAGGCTTCGATAGATGCAGGCTTTAAGCGCGCATTTACAGCTATTCTCGACTCTAACATAACTACTCTCATTGCAGCCGTTGTTCTTTATTGCTATGGTCTGGGAACAGTCGTCGGATTCGCAATTACACTCGGCATGGGCGTTATCGTTTCTATGTTCACGGTTCTGGTGGTTTCGAGATTCCTACTTTACCGTCTTGTTGACATGAACGTTAAGTCGCTCAAAGCATACGGCGCATAAGGAGGGGTTAAAGATGTTTGCAAAAATGGAAAATAAGTTAAATATTGTTGATAAGTCAAATATATTCTTTGTAATAGGCATCGTATTTGCCCTCATCGGCCTTGTGTCGCTGATTCTTCTTCCGTTCCATGTAAATCTTTTCAACCTTGATATAGACTTTGCCGGCGGAACAACGATGTCGTACAATATGCACAAACAGCTCGACAAAGCCGAGCTCGACAATATAGGGAAGTTAGTAAGTGAGGCTACGGGCGTAAATCCGTCTTCCATTCAGAAGGCAGGAGACGGTACGGAAGTTCTCATTAAAACAACAACACTTAAGTCTGAGCAGCGCGATGCTGCGTTCAAAGCCCTTAAAGAGGCATATAACCTCCACGACGGCACTGAGACGGTTGCCGAGGGAGCAGATAAGCAGGCATCGGATATTATTGCCGTAGACAACGTTGACCCGGTAATGGGCAAGGATATCAGGAACGCGGCGGTGCTTGCGGCATTCCTTGCAATTTTACTCATGCTCGTCTACATTGCAATACGCTTTGATGTGCGATCCGGTGTTGCGGCCGTTACCGCTCTTGCACACGATATACTTGTTGTTATGGGCGCGTATGTCATATTCAGAATCCCGCTCAATATGACGTTTATTGCAGTTGTGCTTACGATTCTCGGTTATTCGATAAACGCAACAATCGTTATATTCGACCGTATCCGCGAAAACAGAAAGATTATAAAGAAGACAAGTTTCAGCGATATCGTAAATAAGAGCATTTGGCAGACGGCGACAAGAAGCCTTAATACAACAATTACAACACTCCTCGCCATTATTGTTCTTGCTATTGTCGGAGTTACATCGATTAAGCAGTTCGCAATTCCTCTTATTGTCGGTATAACAGCCGGCCTCTATTCTTCGATGTTTATTTCGGGCCCCATTTGGGCAAAGCTTGCAAAATCTTCTAAGAAGTAATAGAATAAGTGGTAGGCTTACGGCAACGTATTCGCCGTAAGTCTATTTTATTTGCTTCGGAGGTAGTTATGAGGGTTGGAGCTTCAAGCGCCGTGTTCTATCCCATGGTTTCGGAACGTGCATTGGATGAGCTGATAGAAATCGGATTTAAGCAAATTGAATACTTTTTTAATTGCGATGAGGAGATTAGTCCCTCGTATGTAAGAAAAATTATGGAAAAGATAGATTCGGCGGGTGCGCACATTATTTCGGTTCATCCTTTCACCGCATTTGCCGAGAGCGTTTATTTTTTCTCCGAGTATGGTAGACGTACCGAGGAGAGCATCCGTAAATACAAAAATTATTTTGGCAGAGCAAGTGAGATTGGGGCAAAGTTTTTTACATTCCACGGTGAACGGAATATCGAGGGCTTTTCTTATGACGATTCGAAATGTATCCCATCGGAAAGCAGTCTGGAGTCGCTTGCGCGACTTGCCGATGCTGCTAAGGAATACGGTATCACGCTCTGTCTTGAAAACGTCTCATGGTGTAAATCCGCAAATGTATATTACCTTAAAAAAGTGGCGGAGCAGCTTGGAGAGAAAATCGGTTTCACACTCGATTTAAAGCAGGCACTCCGCGTCAACGCACCCGTGAGAGATTATATTAATGTTATGGGAAGCAGAATAAAAAATATACATGTGAGCGACCATGATGCTGAAAATATGTGTATGCTCCCCGGGGCGGGAGATTTCAATTTCAGAGGTTTTTTTGATGATGTCGGACGGGTCGGATATAACGGTGATATCATAATAGAGGTATATTCAAATAACTATAAAAACAAAAGTGAAATTAAAGAGTCAAAACGCTATCTTGAGCAGATTATATTTCAGAACTAATTTTATAAAAATCTTGAAATTAAGCCTAAAAGTGTGTTATCATCTAAGTATAAAGAAGAGTTTCTCGGAGGTGTCATTATGAAATGTCCGTTTTGCGGTTTTTCTGAAAGCAAAGTGCTTGATTCACGTCCCATCGATGACGGAGAATCAATAAGGAGGCGTCGCGAGTGCCTTTCGTGTCAAAAGAGATTTACTACATACGAAAAAATTGAAAAGATGCCGTTGTATGTTATAAAAAACGACGGTTCGCGTCAGCTTTTTGACAAGCAGAAAGTTCTTTCCGGTATGCTGCGAGCCTGTGTAAAGCGCCCCGTACCAATTTATAAGCTTGAAGAAGTCGCCGATAAAATAGAGCAAACACTGCAAAATACTATGGAAAAAGAAGTTTCAAGCAGTGAAATCGGAAAAATGATAATGAAAAATCTAAAGGAAATCGACCAAGTCGCGTATATCAGGTTCGTTTCCGTCTACCGCTCTTTTGAAGATGTTCAGTCATTTTTTTCGGAATTGAACAAACTAAAAGGCGAGTAAATGTGTCTATAATAGTAAAAGGAGGAATAATTATGAAAAGAATTATCAGTCTGTTGCTTTCCGTTTTACTCGTTGTCCCGTGCGTGTGCGCAACAGCGGCATCAAACAAGGTCTCGGTAACTATGGACGGCATCGAAATGCGCTTTGATGTCGAGCCGATAATCGAAAATGGGACAACTTTAGTCCCGTTCAGAGCAATTTTTGAGGCTCTCGGTTGTGTTGTATCATATCAGGTCGAAGGTGGTATGCAGTTTGTTGAAGCACAGCGCGGAGGCGACTATGTAAGCCTTCAAATCGGGAGAGATACGATGTATTTTAACGGTGATGAAGTTAAGCTTGCCGTTGCACCGAAGATTGTGAACGGAAGAACACTCGTTCCGCTTCGCGTGATTTCCGAAAAACTTGACTGCACCGTTGATTGGATGGATGAAACGCGCACTGCATCGATAAACAGAAAACACGGTCAGGCAGAGATATATACGGAAAATATTGAAAAAATCGTTAAGGCCGAAGACGGAACTGTCCTTATGGATGTTATTTGCGCATATCCGATTGTTGATTCGGGCAGTGAAAGTGATTTCATAAAAGGAATTAACGAATATTACCGCAAACATGCGGAAGATTATATTAAAACTAATGTTGAAGAGTTTTCCGAAGATGCGGCAATGATGTATAAAGAAATGGGCAAGCAATATCGCCCCATGCACTTCAACTCCTCATACGAGGTAAATATAAACCGCGCGGACTTGCTGTCGATAACCGTTGCCGACTATGCAAACGCAAACGGAGCGCATCCTAATACGGTTTTGAGTTCAAAGACATACCATTTAAAACTTGAGTCGGAGCTTTCGATAGATAGGATATTTGATATCGATGCAGACAAGGCCGAAGCTCTCGTGTATGACAAGTTTTCCAAGTGGCTCTCTGATAACGGTCTGGCGGATTATAACCCTTCGGAAGATGCCCTTAAAAAAGCGGCAAAAAGCGTAAACTTCTATCTCACGGACAATTCGGCGGTTCTCTACTTCAATGCATACGACATAGCACCGTATGTGGCAGGAGTGCCCATGGTTGAAATTCCGTTTACGGGAGCTGACGGAGTATTAAAGATTGACTTGTCCGGGGCAAATCTTGATAAACTCGAATTTGAACTTGAAGGAAATCCGACTACCGGATATGAATGGCAGGCAGTTTGCAGTGATAATGTCAGCGTGAGCAGGGAATACGTTGCCGATAAAGTTCCGGAGAATGTAGTCGGTTCGGGTGGAAAATATAAGTTCACCGTAACGGGAATTAAGCAGGGAAATGCCGAAGTTACCTGTTCTTATGCCCGAACGTTTGAAAAGGATGAGAAAGCTGAAAAAACGGTAACATATAAGCTCTACGTTTCGGAAAAAAACAAAATTACGATAATTGACAGAATTGAAGGATAAAAAACGCAGTCATTGATAAAGCAATAACATTAACAGACTATCAAACGGAATTGCTAAAAAAACACACATCACTTTTTAAGGTGATGCGTGTTTTTTATGTGCTTTTTAAAATTGTTCTTAATGTTTAAAGTCCTGTTGCAAACTCATCAATTAAACATCTGCCGTTCTGATGTTTTAATATCACAACACATAAAACAGTCAGGGCTTAAGTGCGTTTTTTTTATGTTTTAGGGACATACTAAATCTAAAAAGATTTAAGGAGGAATTATCGTGATTGAACAGGACACGGTGCGTCTTCTGCGCGAATGCGACGCAGGAATACAAATGGGAATCTCATCTATAGATGATGTAGTGGAGCAGATAAAGGCGGATGATTTCCGAAAGAAGCTGACAGACTGTAAGCGGGAACATGAGGAACTTAACGGCGATATAAGAAAATTGCTTGATAAATACCACGACGAAGGGAAAACCCCAAATCCGATGGCAAAGAGTATGTCGTGGATGAAAACGAACATGAAACTTGCGGTAAATCCCACTGATGAAACGATAGCAGACCTTATGACAGACGGGTGCAATATGGGGGTAAAATCACTTCATAAATATCTAAACCGTTATAAGGCCGCGGACGAAGATTCTAAGAATATTACGAAAAAGCTAATCAATATTGAGGAAAAACTGACGGTCGATATAAGAAGCTATTTGTAATTTTTAAGCACACTCCGAAGACAAAAACTTCGGAGTGTGTTTTTTATGTCTTGTGTTTGAAAAACGGACTTTAAAAATACCGAAAAATGGAGTATAATAATAGCAGTTATATTTTAAGGAATGATGTTGATGAATCGGCAGGAAAAACAAGATATGATGCTGAATGCGCCCATACCGGGTATAATAGTTAGAATGGCAATTCCGACTATTATAAGCATGCTTGTAACGTCAGTTTATAACATGGCAGATACATTTTTCATTGGGAAGATGAATTCCGTAAGCGCAACGGCATCTATCGGTATTGCGTTCCCGCTTATGTCAATTATCCAGGCTATCGGCTTTTTCTTCGGGCACGGTTCGGGCAATGCGATATCGAGGCATCTCGGTGCAAACAATGGCGAGTCGGCAACGGTTTTGGCCTCTTGCGGGTTCTATACTGCGTTGTTTTCGGGATTTGCCATCATGATACTCGGTGAGGCTTTTTTAGAGCCTATTGCAAGAATGCTCGGTTCTACGGAGACAATTCTGCCGTATGCAAAAGAGTATCTGTCGATAATTTTTATCGGTGCACCCTATATGACTGCCGCATTTGTGCTCAATAATCAAATGCGCTTTCAGGGAAGTGCGTTTTATTCAATGGTCGGCATAGCATCCGGCGGGATACTTAACATATTCCTCGACCCGTTGTTCATATTCAAATTCGGAATGGGTGTTACAGGCGCCGCCCTCGCAACAATAATCAGCCAGTTTGTGAGCTTTGTTTTGCTCCTGATAGGTATTAAACGCTCAGGTTGTGTGTCGTTTAAAATTAAGCATCTGAAAAAACTCCCGTTGCAGATAGGCGAGATATGTCGGGGAGGTCTTCCGTCGCTCTGTCGCCAAGGTCTTGCATCTGTTGCGAATGCCTGTCTTAATATTGCGGCAAAACCTTTCGGCGATGCGGCAATAGCCGCAATGACTGTCGTTTCCAGAATAACAATGTTTGCAAACTCCGCTATGATAGGTTTCGGTCAGGGCTTCCAGCCTGTGTGCGGATTTAATTACGGAGCAAAAAACAGAAAGCGCGTTGAAGAGGCGTTTTGGTTCAGCGTTAAAGTAATAACTGCAAGTCTGATAGTGGTGGCGTTCCTTGGAATTGTTTTTTCGGGGAGTCTCGTATATATGTTTAATCATGACACTGAGGTAGTAAGTATAGGCACTCTCGCGCTGACGCTTCAGTGTATCGTAATGCCGCTTAACGGCTGGGTTACGATAAATAATATGATGTTTCAGACCTGTGGTCGGACTTGGCCTGCAACTATACTTGCTTCAGCAAGACAAGGATTGTTTTTTGCACCGGCAGTTCTTATCCTACCGCTCTTTCTTGGTATACTCGGAATACAATCCAGCCAAATGATTGCAGATGCGGCGACGTTTTTGACGGCATTGTATCTGAACAAAAAATATATGCCAAGAATGTTTAACGGTTGGGAAACCGATAAATGTGAGATATGCGAGAAAACCGAATGAGTGTAGTTTTTCCTCAAAGTATAGCAAAGAGCCGTCTGCTTTAACAGACGGCTCTTTGCTATAGAATATCGCTGATTACGTCATCAATATGTATAGGAGACAAATTCAGTTCATTTGAAAGCAAGACTAAATGTGATACTGTCTCTTCATCAGTTGAAACATCTGATATTTTTCTTACAACATTATCTCCGTCTGCAAGCTCAATACCATATGAAATATAGCTTCCTATTTCATCGGAAAACATTTCTTCGCGTATGCTTCTGTACTTAATCATAAATATTTTACCCTCTCCGTTATTCCTTGCTCAGTTCACGCATCGGTGAAGCGACGCGTAATACGCTTTTCTTTTTCATTCTCTGCGAAACTTCATTAAAAGACGGCAATCTGTCGTTATTGTCATCGATGTCGAGAAGTTTGTGAACCGCGGGAGCAATCTCGGGACGCTTTCTGTATTGCACAATAAGACGTTCCTCTTTGCCCGACAGCGGATAAACTTCCGAGTTTTCGTAATTATGTTTCATGGCAAGATAGGCGTTATACGCACTTTTTACATCCCCTTTGTAGAAATCTATAATTGATTTCGGAATAGAGGAAACTAAATCGTGCAAATTGTAATCCTGCGGTGAGTCGCTGTTTCCGAGAAGATAGTCGGTATCAACCAGCAACTCATGTGCTATTGCGGAGAGCATGGAAGGCTTTATCCGCGAAGTCTGATTTTTTTCATAGCGTTGTATTGTGGAAGGGGCAACTCCGAGCCTGTTTGCCAGCTCTTCGAGGGAAAGTCCGAGCTCCTTCCGTCTTTGCATGATTCTTTCGCCCGTTATTTTTTGTTCATCCATCCGTATCCCCCCTTATGTATTTATATTATAACATAAATTTTGCAAAATGCAATATATTTTCGAGAAAAAATTTTATTTTGCAAAATTTGTCGAAATTCGGTTAAAAAAACCGAGGACATTGCAATAACGTCCTCGGTTGGATATTTTTATTTACTCGCTTTCAATCAAACCGTATCCTCCATCTTTGCGCTTGTATACGACGGAGAAGCGTTCTTCTAAGACGGATGCGTTTTTAAAAACGAAAAATTCATGTCCTAAAAGATTCATTTGGAGAATTGCCTCTTCGGGCGTCATCGGCTTGACAGGGAAGCGCTTCTGACGAACAATGTTGAATTCAAGCTCTTCCTCGACAGGTTCTGCGGAAGAATCTAAAACGGTAAACGCGTCATCGCGAAGTCTGCGCTCAAGTCTCGTTTTATTCTTTCGGATTTGCCTGTCAATCGTAGCCGCTGCCGTGTCTATTGCACGGAACGGGTCTGTATCGCGAGACGTCGAGCGAAGGAGCATCGCACCGCTTCTTACGGTTACCTCAAGACAACAATGTCCGCGTTCCTGACGTGCTGTCAGACTTGCTTCGGACTCGGCTCTGAAATACTTGTCGAGTTTCGAGAGTTTCTTCTCCGCATAAGCCCGCAAATCGTCCGAAAAGTCAAAATTTCGTTCTGTGTAGACAAACCTCATATGTGTCCGCTCCTTTCGATTGTGAGGATACATCTCCTCTACCGTCAGTATAGCATATAAAATCAAAAAACACAAGATGTTTTAATGGAATATATACAATAAATTCAAATTTAGTGCATTGATTTTTATGCAATGCGCTATAACTCTGAAATATACGTACCTGCCATCTGCGCGGCAACAGCGCCGTCGGAACAGGCGGTAATAATTTGATAACAGGGCTTTTCTCTTATATCTCCGGCAGCAAAGACTCCCGGAAGATTTGTTTTTGTGTCCTCGGAAGCGTTTATGCGTCCTGAATCGGTTAACGCTATCTTATCACGAATAAGCTCGTTATTCGGTATTGTCCCGACTGCTATGAAGCAGGCAGAAACGGGAAGTTCGGTGATTGCGTTGTCGGTTATATCGGTTATCTTTACGGCATTCACACTTTCTTCGCCGCATATTTCGGCTACGGTGGATTTTAGGCACAGCTGTATGTTATCCGTTCCCTCAACACGCTTTACAAGTGTTTCAAAACCACGGAAGGAATCGCGCCTGTGTATAAGATATACCGTCCTGCAAATTTTAGACAGGTAAAGAGCATCCTCAAGGGCTGTGTTTCCGCCGCCCACAACGCAAACATCACGACCTTTGAAAAAGTTTCCGTCGCAGGTTGCACAATACGAAACACCGCGTCCCTTGAATTCATCTTCACCCTTTACTCCGAGTTTTCTGTGTGATGCTCCAAGAGCGAGAATAACGGTTTTTGACATAACTTCACGGTCTTTTAAGACGAGTTTGTTCATACCGCTTTCAAATGAAACAGAAAGCACATCGCCTCTTGCAATTTCGGCGCCAAGAGCTTTTGCTTGGGATGCCATTGAAACGGCGAGGTCAAACCCCGAAATCTTTTCAAATCCGGGATAGTTATCGATTTCCGGAGTGGCGGCCATTTGTCCGCCGGAAAAACTGCGTTCCAAAACTATTGTTGAAAGCCCGGCGCGCGTTGCATATATTGCTGCGGTCATTCCGGCAGGACCTTCGCCTATGATTGCTACGTCATACATAGTGCTAAACCTCACAAAATCAGTTATTTTCAAAGAATACGCGAATTGCCTTGTAGCACATGTATACATCAGCTTTTGCTACTGTTTCAAAAGGAGAGTGCATACTGAGAACCGGAACGCCCGCATCAATTGTTTCAATATTTCGCTTTGCCATATACATGGCAACAGTGCCGCCGCCGCCCTGGTCTACTTTGCCGAGTTCACCCATCTGCCACAATACATTATTATCGTCAAAAAGACGTCTGACTCTGCCTACGAGTTCTGCCGAAGCATCATTTGAGCCGGATTTTCCACGTGCGCCGGTAAACTTGCAGAGCGCAATTCCGCGATTAAGATATGCCGAGTTGTTCTTTTCCGAAACCTCGGAGAAGTTGGGGTCCATCGCGACCGTAACATCGGCAGAGAGGCATACAGAGTTCTCAAAGCACACACGAAGACGTGCATTCTGCGATTCGCATATGTCCTCCATGAACGTTTCAAAAAACATGGATTGCATTCCGCTTACGCCCTCAGAGCCTATTTCTTCCTTATCTGCAAGAATACATACAGATGTCTTTTTAGGCGAATCTGCCGTAAGTATTGCATAGAGTGAGGGGAATGCGCACACACGGTCATCATGCCCGTAAGCACCTATCATTGAACGGTCAAGTCCTAAATCCCTTGCAGGGAATGCCGGGACGGCACAGAGCTCTGCCGAAAGAAAATCTTCCTCAGTAATTCCGTATTTGTCATTTAAAAGCTTAAGCACATTTAGCTTAACTGCGTCCTGCGCACTGTCCTCTGCACCTTCGCAGGGCTTGCTTCCGCACAATATGTTTAGATTTTCACCGGTGAATATTTCAGCAGCGGTTTTCTTCAACTGGTCTTTTCCAAGGTGGGGAAGGAGGTCTGTAATTACAAATACAGGGTCGGATACATCGTTTCCTATGGAGACTTCAACCGTTTCTCCGTTTTTGAGGACAACGACACCGTGAAGCTCAAGCGGAATTGTCGGCCACTGATATTTCTTGATTCCGCCGTAGTAATGCGTTTTAAACAGGCAGAAGCCTTCGCTCTCATATAACGGTGATTGCTTAAGGTCAATCCTCGGCGAGTCAATATGCGCCGCTGCGATATTTGAGCCCCGCTCAATGCCATCGCTTCCTATAACAGCTAATACAAGGGCTTTTCCGCGGTTGTTCCTGTATATCTTATCACCGGGTTTTAAGCTCATTCCTCGTTCAAAGGGAACAAAACCGAACTTCTCGGCAAGTCGAACGGATTCCTTAACACAAAGACGTTCGGTCTTACCGATATTTAAAAAACGCTTGTATTCCTCGCAAAGTTCATCTGCGGAGGAAATGTCATACTCCTTTGAAAAAGCATTTTTTTGCTGAATAAACAATTTTTCTTTCAGTTCTTTAAGTTTCTCATTCTTACTCATATCAGTCAGTTCCTTTCGTTATGTCGTCAAAAATATCACTTACCGCTTTTTGAACGGCGGATATATCACCATCGTTGTTAATTATATAATCGCAATTCACACGGTAGAAATCATCGCTCGGCTGTGAACTTATCCGTGCTGACGCAGCCATCGGGTCAATGCCATCGCGCTCGGTTATTCTCGCTATCCTTACAGGACCGGGTGCAATGACTCCGACAGTAGTATCGCACATCTCATGGAGCGATGTTTCAAAGAGAGCTATCGCATCTATACAAATGTATTCGACACTCTTCTCGTAAAAGTCCGACACGGCTTTTTCTATTTCTTCGACCACAAATCTGTGGGTAATATTGTTCAAGTCATTCAGAGCATTCTTGTCTGAAAAAACTATACCCGCAAGCTTTTTTCTTGAAATAGTGCCGTTCGTACCGAGAACTTCGGGAAAACGCTTTGTTATACCGCGCATGAGTGGGGCAGAGCTGTTTAAAAGCCTGTGGTATACATTGTCGGCGTCAATAGAGCATGCGCCGAGATTGCAAAAAGCGGAGGAAACCGTGCTTTTCCCCGAACCGCTCCCTCCGGTTATTCCGATAATTACCATGTTCCGAACCTCTTTCAGACTGAAATGCGTTTAAAGCCTGCCGCTCTTATAAGACGGTTTACAACGGCCAATTCTATTCCGTCCAAATCTCCGCGCAGAATCTTTTTCGGTTCGCGCGCGTAGATAATGTCAAGCGGCATCTCATCGAGCTTTCTCAGAGCGGAAAACAATCCGTGTGCAAGTTCGTTCGGAGCATTCTCGCTCCCATACGAGATTACCTGCACGCAAATTCCGTCAAAAAGCTCTTTTTCTTCCTCAAAACATAGTATTGCCGTTTTCGCGCCGTTTATATTTTCAAGAATGTATTTTTTGAAATTCTCTGAATCGCCGTCGATTATTACAACGGGCGCGGACGGTGCATAATGTTTGTATTTCATTCCGGGAGAGGCAACTTTTTCATCATCATTTACAGCTTCGAGTATTTTCGGATTAACGTTGACCTTTCCCAGAACACGTTTTAAATCGGAAAGAGTGATTCCGCCGGGACGCAGGAGTGTCGGAACATCGCCTGTAATGTCAAGTACGGTTGATTCAAGCCCGACGCTGCACTCACCGCCGTCGATAATCATTGGTATTTTTCCGCTCAAATCGCGCATGACATGCTGTGCGGTTGTCGGACTCGGCTTTCCTGAAATGTTTGCCGATGGTGCTGCGAGCGGAACGCCGGCGGCGTCAATGACCGCACGGGCATACTTGTGAGACGGAAAGCGAACTGCCACCGTTTCGAGCCCCGCGGTTACTTCGTAAGGGATTTTGTCGTTCTTTTTCATAATCATGGTAAGAGGACCGGGCCAAAATTCCCCAGCAAGAAGGTGTGCCTTCTCGGGAATTTCGGATACCACATTTGCAAGGTACGCAAAATCGGAAATATGAACAATAAGTGGGTTATCCTGCGGACGTCCTTTTGCTTTGAATATTTTGCTGACAGCATCGGGATTAAGGGCGTTTGCCGCCAATCCATACACTGTTTCGGTGGGGATTGCAACAAGTTCGCCGTTTCGCAGCAGATTTCCCGCACGCATAAAATCGTCAAAATTCTCAATTAAGCCTTTTACCGATATAAGCTCTGTTGTCATAATGTAAAATGCTCCTTTGAAAGACTATTCCTCTTCGGAAGCCTTGAGCTTTTCTGCTTGTGCAGCAGTAACGAGTGCGTCTATCATCTCGTCCAAATCGCCGTTTAAGAATTGCTCCAGCTTGTACAGTGTAAGCGATATTCTGTGGTCTGTAACGCGTCCCTGCGGATAGTTATATGTTCTTATACGTTCGCTTCTGTCTCCTGTACCCACTTGGCTTTTGCGCTCTGCCGCTATTTGCGCGTTCTGTTCCTGGAGCTGTATGTCGTATAACTTCGAGCGGAGTATTTTGATTGCGCGGTCTTTATTCTTGTACTGACTGCGCTCGTCCTGGCATTCTACGACAATTCCGGTCGGACGATGTGTGAGTCTGATAGCCGATTCTGTCTTATTGACATGCTGTCCGCCTGCACCCGATGCGCGGAAGGTGTCAACATCTACGTCCGACATATTCAGCTCGACCTCAACGTCCTCAGCTTCGGGGAGAACAGCAACGGTAACCGTTGAGGTGTGTATCCGCCCCGAGGATTCTGTGTCGGGAACACGCTGAACACGGTGGACACCGCTTTCAAATTTAAGTCTGGAATAGGCCCCGCTGCCTTCTATAACAAAGCTGATTTCTTTGATGCCGCCGAGTTCGGTCTCATTTGCGGATACAACATCGATATTCCACCTGCGTGATTCCGCATACATGGAATACATGCGGAACAGGGAATGCGCAAAAAGCGCTGCTTCCTCACCGCCGGCGCCGCCACGGATTTCCACAATGACGTTCTTGTCGTCATTCGGGTCTGTCGGGAGCAGAAGAACTTTAAGTTCATGCTCAAGCTCCGTCAATTTATTCTTGTTTGCCGAAAGATCTTCCTGAGCCATATCACGGAGCTCGGAATCAAGCTTTCCGTCAAGCATCTCAAGAAGCCCTGAGATTTCCTGTTCGGTGCTCCTGTATTTGCGGTAACATTCAATAATCGGGGTTAAATCTTTCTGTTCTTTTGAAATTTTTGCCGCAAGCGCAGGGTCGTTATAAAGCGCAGGGTCTGCGAGCTTCTTTTCAAGTTCGTTGTATTTTTCGTCCAAAAGTGCAAGTTTTTCTAACATACCGTACCTCTCATCTGTGTTTATTATTTGGTTTTTTACGCCTCATCCAAAAGGCTTTCCCATAACTTCATTTTATCGTCAAGTTCGGCATTCAATGCCGCTTGCTCGTCATATAACCGCGATAACGCTTCAAAATCGCTCGACGAGTGGGTTATCTCGCCTTCGATTTCGGAAAGACGCTGTTCGAGCTTTTCGATCTCGCGTTCGGCATCGCGTATTTTCTTGTCATTTAGCTTCTTATTCGGTTTATTTTTAGGCTTTTCTTCGGTTTTCTTTACTTTCTGAACTGTGTTCGAAATCTTTTCGAACTGCTGTTTGCTTCGATACGATTCAAAAGTGCCCAAAAAGTCATGAATTATACCGTCACGCAGTTCCCATATTCTGTTTGCAAATCTGTTTATAAAATATCTGTCATGCGAAACAAACAGTAGTGCGCCGTCAAAATTTTCAACAGCCTCCTCCATCCACTCGCGGGAGGAAATGTCAAGGTGGTTTGTCGGCTCGTCAAGCATGAGAAAGTTTATATCACCTGCCATGATTTCGCATAGCTTAAGACGCGAACGCTCACCGCCCGACAAGGTTGAAACACTGTCAAAAACATCATCTCCGAAAAAGAGAAAAGATGCAAGACGATTTCTCGCAGTCTGAGTTGAAACATTAAGGTCGTAGAGGATTGTATCGAGAATAGAACGATTTTCGTTTTCAAATTTGACCACCTGCGGAAGAAGCGCAGTTTTGACTGAAGGGGAATAGGAGATGCTGCCGCGGTCCGGTTGCGTCCTTTTTGCAATTATATCCAGAAGCGTCGATTTTCCGCAGCCGTTATCGCCGATAAGCGCTATTCTGTCGCCGTTCTCAATGGTAAGGTCAAGGTCCGAAAAAAGCATTTTCTGTCCGAAAGACTTCTCAACACTTTTTATTGTCAAAACGTTGTCGGACCATAGCCCGCTTGAATTAAACCCTGCTTTCATCTCTGAACGTATGTTTTTAGGCTTTTCGGTTTTTCTCATGCGCTCTATGCGCTTTTCTATCGCAAACGCTCTGACTTGAAGCTTTTTATTTCCCATACCCCAGCCGTGCATACGCTCTGCCGTAAACTCAAGGCGTTTTATTTCGGCTTGCTCAGATTTGTATTTCTTAAGCTGTTCTTCGTAGCGCGACTCGCGCTCCTTGAGGTAATAGCTGTAATTTCCGGGATAGAACTCGGCGTTTCCGTCAGAAAGCTCAATTATCCTCGTTATGCACTTATCTATAAAATATCGGTCGTGAGATATTATAAAGACAGTTCCGCCGAATGTGGGAAGATATCCTTCAAGCCACTCGACAGCATCGATGTCAAGATGATTTGTCGGCTCGTCAAGCAGAAGAATATCGGGCTTTTTTAAAAGGGCACACGCAATGGAAATTCGCGTTTTTTCTCCGCCGGACAACGATTCAAAAAGACGGGACATCATATCGGCGGGAATGCCCAGACCATTACAGGTTTTGCTGATTTCGGTCTCTGTAACGTAACCTCCGAGCCGTTCAAATTCGTGCGAAAGCTCGTCATATGTCCGAAGTATATCCGCGGAGGAATCCGTCTTCATGAGTTCTTCCGTATCGCGCATTTTTTTTGAGATTATCTGTATGCGTGAAAAGGCAGTGTGTAAAACATCGCTCACCGTGTACTCCGGAGGATACTTCGGGATCTGCGATACAACGGCAGTTTCACAGTTTTTTCGTATAAGAACTTCGCCGGAATCATAGTCAATTTCGCCCGTCAGAATTTTGAAAAGCGTGGTTTTACCGCTTCCGTTGTCTCCGAGCAGCCCGACGCGTTCGCCGTTTTCTATATTGAAAGATAAATCACGCAGAACATGGTTCTCACCAAAGAACTTATTGAGTTTTGAAACAGAAATATCAATCATTTTATTTGTTTTTCCTTATGAGTTTGGCGGATATTATTCCATCTGTGCATACAACCATTCCGCCCTCGCAAAGATGGGGAAGCATTGCGGTTTCATATTGATTCTGACTTACCGCGATATCGAGATTCCCGAGATGAGTTTTTATGACAAGATGCAAAAATTCACCTACGGGCTTTTTGCCGGCAATCATGAATCGGACATCACCGCTCTCTATTTCGGCAGACACCCGAGTGAGAAGAATGTCCGTTCCCGAAAGAGAACCATCCGATGCGAGAAGACGGGAATACATACCAAGAGGAATGAGCGCGCCGAGCGCGGAAACCTCGTCTGCGGTGGCTTTCCGCATTGCGGACTCGTTTTCATAGAACGATATCGAGTGAGGAATCATAGAAACCTGAAAATCATATTCACTGCCGCACTCAAGACCTTCCGCGGCGAGAGCTCCCATTATCCTTGCACACACAAAAGACTCCGAATCGGGAAGCTTAAGGCGTGCCTTACAGTCGAGAATATCATCGCGCTCGCCCGAAAACTCTTCCGCAAATTCGAGATGCCACGCGGTAGAACCGTTAAAATGCGGGTCAATGTTTAAAAGCGAAACGCTTTTTTCCTCGTGATTGAGCGCAAGACGCTCCCAAATCTCCGCACCGCTTTTGTCGCTCCAGCAGGCATATACTCCGCGGTCGGCGGGGAGTATGCTCCCGGAATTAAGAACAAAGTCTGCAAGCTTATATGCTCCGTCCTCGTCCGAAATATTAAATCCTATGTTTTCAAAAACAGTAGCCATAAAAATCCTCCTGTGAAACAATACTGTCTCACAGGAGTTATTTTACCATATATTTGAATAAAATACCATAGTAATTTTACATATTTTATACGGGCTGAAAACCGAAATAATTAAGCAGGCCGAGATAAATGGCATATGCAAACGCATATTGGTCATTCTCAAGCTTTTCGGCATCCTGTGCATTTGAAATATATGCAAGCTCAAGAAGCACGGCGGGCATGGAAGTTCTTCGCAGGACATAAAGCGACGGACGTACAAAAACGCCGTTGTTCTTTGTCCCGAGCCGTGTAACAATAGATTCAAGCAGTGCCTGGGCAAGATTTTGCGCCTCGCCGCCGGAATTGTAAATATACATTTCGGTTCCGTTTGCGGAAGGGTTTGTGCTTGCATTAACATGTATGCTCAGAAAATAGTCAGCCGGCCATGAATTTGCGGCGTTTACGCGTGCGGCAAGACTCTCTGCGTTGGTAGTTCCGAGAGTCGTGTCGGGCTCGGGGCGTGAAAGACGCGCCTCAAACCTTGGGTCAGATTCCAATATGTCCGCGAGATACCTTCCGACTTGATATGTTATATCCTGCTCGCGCAGACCAAAACCCTCTGCGCCGGCATTTACGCCTTCGGGGTTATGGCCTTGGTCAATAAATATTTTAATTGCCAATAAAAAAACCTCCTTTTCTCCACATTGCAATATACGAAAAAAAACGTGGCGTGTTTCCCTAAAAACAAAAGTTGAGACAAGTCTTGCAAAAGCTATCGCTTATTGACTTTTTATCGTATAAGTGTTAATATTTATGGTGTCTCATTATAGGCTGCGTGTAGCCTTTGTAGGATGTGATTTTTCGTTGAAAACAGCCATTGTTGCATTTAATAACATTAAGTTTTCTCCGTACGTTTTTCCGTACGTCAATTATTTAAAATCGATAGACGCGGACGTTGATTTGATATACGCAGACAGAGGCGGATTTAAGGAGCACATAGACGGGGTGAATTTGCGTCCGACTGCATGGAACGGAAATGTTCACAAGGCGCTCAACTTCATATCGTTCAGAAATACGGTCAAAAAGATTTTGAAGAGCGAAGAATACGACTTTGTATTCGTTCTGACAACGTTTCCGGCAGTCCTGCTCAGCGGATATCTTGCGTCAGAATACAAGGACAGATACCTTGTTGACATTCGTGATTTTACATACGAAAGCAATAAAGTGTATTACCGGGCTGAGTGTAAGGCATTGAAAAATGCGGCAATGAGGGTTATTTCTTCGTCCGGATTCAAGTGTTTTTTGCCCGACTGCGAATATACGGTCTGCCATAATGTTGTGTCCGAGTATTCAGAAGGGGCAAAACTGTTTGAGAGAGGAACGGGGAAGAGACTGACAATTGGGTATGTCGGAACGATTGCATATGCGGAAAACTGTATCAAAATGATTGATATTGTGAGAAAGGACGAAAGACTCGAATTTCATTTTCACGGTAACGAAAACGGGTGCAGAGTAAAGGAATATATAAAGAGCATAGGATGCGACAGAATAAAGTATTTCGGTGAATACAAACCGAGTGAAAAGGGGTGTATTATTGAGAGCGTCGACCTGCTCTTTAATGTTTACGGAAACGGGAGACAGCTCCTTGAACGGGCACTGTCAAATAAATTGTACGATTCCATGTATTATAAAAAACCACTGCTTGTAAGTCCGAAAACTGATATGCACAGGGAAACACAGCCATTTTCATTTGCCGTTGATTTCGGAGAAGGCACGGCCGACAGACTTTGCGATTGGTACGATAATATTAACGGTGATGAGTTTAACAAATTTGCGGACAATTTCCTGAAAAAGACATTTTCCGAGAATGATGTATTCAAAAATCGACTGGATTTGACCGTGAAAAGGTGGATTAAATGAAAAAAATAGTTTACGGAGTATATCACGATGTAAATAAGGAAGCACGAAGCTATGAGATGCTTTTGGCGTGTCAAAAAGTCGGTAGCGTAGATTTTGTGTCATATGCGGTTCCGAGCGGGACAGACGGCATAAAAAGTCATATCATAGATAAATCATCACCGTTTGCGCTTTTTTCGTTTATCAAAGAAATGAAGAAAGTGATAAAAAAGGTAAGGCCCGATATTGTCGTGCTTCACGACAACGATTGTTCAATACTCATTCCCTTTGTAAGAAAGCATGTGCCGAATGCCAAGATTTTCTACGATTCAAGCGAACTCTATATTCCGATGCCGGGAAAAAAGAAAAAGCTAATTTCTGATGACGGAATTGCAATAACAATTAAGCAGATGCTAACATCATTCAGAAAGAGTTATGAGAAGAAATATCTCAAAAATGCTGATGTTATTTTTGCGGCAAATCTTGAGCGTGCGGAAATTATGAGGGATTATTTCGGACTCTCCGAGCTTCCTCTGATATTTGACAATGTTCACAGAATAGATGATAAATACGACGCTATCGAATGTGCGAAAAAATTCGATTCGATGTTTTCCGAGAACGGATTCAATATACTTTTTGCCGGAGGTATTTCAGAAGAAAGAAAGACTTTTGACTATATTGATGCCGTTAAAAAAATCGGGAGTGATGTCAATCTCGTGATTGTAGGCACTGCCTCTCCCGTTGCCATGGAGCGCTATAAAAAAGCTGTGCTCAATGCGGACAACATATATTATGCGGGATTTATAACGCGTGCAGAACTCCGTTACTTAATGACTAAAAGTCAGGCAAGCGTGGTCATTTTCGATAAAGATTCATATAACACATTGCATTGCGCCTCGGGAAAATGCTTTGAAAGCCTTTTTGAAGGCGTTCCGATACTCGCTTCCGAAAATCCGCCTCTCGCAAGATTGTGCAATGACTACGGCATAGGTGTGAGTTCAGACAACTATGGAGAGGCTATAAATAAGCTCCGCGATAATTATGAAGATTACCGAGCAAATGTAAATAAGTACATTAAAGACATTGATTATGATAATCGTCTCGCCGAGTTGACAAAAATATTAGAAAAGTAAGGTGTATTATGACTTCGGTTTATGTTGTGCTGGCGTATATTGTTATGATAGCAATGCAGTTCACGATGACCATACCGATTATTGATACGGTGAACATTGGTGGCTACACGCTCCGCTATCTGCTGTACTATTTATTCATTTATACGACACCGTTTTTTGCACTTTTTTCCGCAAGCGCAAAAAGAGTTTTCCTGTCAAAACGTTTTTTCTATGCGTTTTTCTTTATCGCTTTTTCGCTGATTTCATCAATTTCCGCACCGGGAAGCTTTGTTCAGAAGACTGCCGAAGCGGCAATGTTTCTTGTTCCTGTGGCGCTGTGCTGCGTCGCTGAAAACTCAACCTGCGGAAGAAAGGTGTGTATGAATTGGCTTCTTGCGGTTAATATTGTGGCAGGTGTCGTTTCTTTTCTTGTTGCAACAAAGATTATAGAAGTTAACATTTGGGCGGCTGAGGGGAGTTTGGTCAGAACCGCAGGGGCAATTAACGGCACGCTTGGTGTCGGGGGGTCCATTGCGGCTCTCGTTTTGATGTTTGTCGATGAAGATAACGGGCAAAAGAAAAAAGTATCAAGGACTCTGTTTGAAATAGGCGGATTTCTCGGGAGCGCGCTGGTTGTATTATTTTCGCTTTCACGCACAAGAATTGTCCTTTTGCTTGCGATGTGCGCGGTCGTCTTTGTCTACAACCTTATCATAAAAGGAACTATCAAGGGAAACTTCAAGCTTTTGATTTTGCTTATTGTTTCCGCGGTGTTTGTATTTAAGGCATTCCCTGAAATAACAAAACTGCTTGTCGATTCAATACAGGGACGATACAATATGGGTGTTACGGACGAAAACGTCGATTTCAGAGTGATTGAAATGCAAAAGCAGCTTGAAATGTTCAAAGAAAGCCCTATTCTCGGAAAAGGATGGGGAATACGCACGGAGACTTACATTACGAGCAATCAGATGTTCATACATAATATTTTCACATCACTGCTCATGCACACAGGCATCGTAGGAACCGTTCTTTATTTGTTGTGGTATTTAAATTATTTCATAGAATTGATAAAGATGTACGCAATAAAGAATTTTAAGAAAGAAGCGTTAATCGGAATTTTGTTTCTGATTTCGCTGACGATATTGGGAGTAACTAACTCAGGATTAACGCAGTCGGGAGCATATTTCATGATGTTTTATACAGCAATTCTTGTACGCGATTATGAGTCTGAAAGAATGCCTGCGGCGGAGGAGCATACGATATGAGAATAGGAATTTTGACATTTCATAGGGCAATAAATTACGGTGCGGTTATGCAGGCGCATTCTCTCTCCGAAAGAATACGAAAAGATTACCCGAACGATATCGTTGAAATTGTGGATTACAACTGCAAACAGCGCGAAATCTTCAAGATAAAATGTCCGCTTGTCTTTCTGTATCGGAGAAGCATTAAAGAGGGAATAGAAAAGGCAATTCAAACCGGAATTTTCAACCGCTTTGTTAAAAGATTGGGACTAAGCCGTCCTCTGCTCGGAGTATCCGACTCAAAGGCACAGAAATTTATTTCTGACAACTATGATATCCTTATCGTAGGAAGCGACGCCGTGTTTAACTGGAATGACATAGGAGTGCCGAACGTATATTTCGCAAATGAGGTCGATGTACCGCACAAACTGACATTTGCGGCAAGTGCACACCTCCAGAAATACAACCAGTCAAGCGAAAACGATAAACAATATATCAAGGACGCTCTTTCAAAGTTTGAGTATATCGGGGTTCGTGATGCGAGCAGTGAAAAGTTTACGGAGAGCTTTTATCCCGACGGAGAGCCTGTACATAACTGCGACCCTACCGCGTTTCTTAATATGAATTTTCCGGAAGATAATCTTCAGAAAAAACTCAGAAAACACGGATTTGATTTTGAAAAAAAGACAATTTTCGTAATGCTCATGCACCCGGAGATAGGAGAACTCGTCAAAAAGAGATTCGGCGGAGAGTACCAGATTGTCGCTCTTATGGACGGAAATAAGTATGCCGACATGTACCTGTACGATTTAAATCCGTTTGAATGGGCTCATGTTTTCAGATACGGCAGCTTGGTCGTAACAGACTACTTCCACGCAACAATGCTTTCGATAAAAAACGGAACTCCTGTCTTGTCGGTCGATGCGTCGGGCTATTGCACCGAGGATTACCAAAGCAAAGCGTACGATCTCCTGAACACACGTCTTTCCTTGCCGGAGCTGTACGTTAATATCAATGATTTAAAAGGAAGTAACGGGTATGAGACGTTTTGTATCCGAACCGAAGATGTGCTTGCATCGTTTGATGCAGATGTGGTTTTGAGGAGAATGTCGGCTGAGGCAGAAAGCTACAATTCGTTTGGAGAACGACTTAAAAAGATACACGAAGAGGATAAATGAAATGCAAGCAAAGAAGTATAAAAAGCTACTGTCGGATACATTGTTGTTTTCAATAAGCAATTTTGGATCTAAGGTGCTTGTTTTTCTGCTTGTTCCGCTCTATACAAATGTGTTGGCGACAACAGAGTACGGAATAGTTGATCTTATTGTAAGCATGGTCAATCTTCTTGTCCCCGTGCTTACAATATCCATTGCCGAAGGAGTTCTGCGGTTTGCATTTGACAAGGATGTAAAAAAAGAAGAACTTCTGTCAATAGCAATGCTAATAACGGGAATCAGCACACTTGTGCTAATCCTGCTGAGACCTGTCGCAGTGATAATAAAGGAAGAAGTGGGACAGTATTGGGGATATCTTGTCGTAATATATTTCCTAATGGCACTGAGCACGATTTTTTCTAATTATACTCGCGGACTTGATAAGACGCGCCTTTTTGCTGTAAAGGGGATTGTCTATACAATATGTCTTATACTGTCAAATATCTTTTTCCTGCTTGTTTTGAAGATGGGGCTTCGGGGTTATCTTTACGCACTGATTTTGACGGAAGCGGTAACTGTTCTCGTGATGATTCTTGCAGGCGGATACGCGCATACACTTGTCCGTTTTTCATTTAATAAAAAGCTCTTCACCGAAATGCTTCAATACAGTCTTCCGCTGATTCCAACAGTAATAGCGTGGTGGGTGATGCAGCTTTCGGACAAGTACGTTATAATAGCCTGTGTCGGAATTGCGGCGAGCGGAATTTACAGCGTTGCATACAAAATCCCGAGCATACTGTCAACACTTACCGTAATATTCACGCAGGCGTGGCAGATTTCCGCAATCAAAAGCCATGGGGATAATGATAACAAAAGCTTTGTCGAAAACGTGTACAAGTACTTTATTATTGTCAGTGTCCTTTTGTGCTCCGGACTCATAATTATGTCAAAAATACTCGGACACATACTCTATGCAAAGGATTATTTCATAGCATGGACGTATGTTCCGATTCTCCTCGTAGCATATCATTTTTCGGGACTCTCCGGAGTTCTGGCGTCCGTTTACTCCGCCTCGAAAAAAACGATTATGCTGTTTACATCAACTTCGGTCGGCGCGGTGCTGAATATTTTGCTTAATATAGCATTGATTCCGATATTTGGGACTGTTGCCGCCGCATACACTACACTCTTTGGATTTTTTGTAACATGGATTATTCGTGCCGTGGATGTGCGAAAGCTCATTAAACTCGATTTGAATTACAAAAAATTCGGACTTTCATTTGCACTTTTGATTTTAGAGGCAATAGTCATGAGCCTGCAATATAAATATATGTATCCTGTCTCCGCTGTAATGTTGCTTATGCAGTGCATTCTTTTCGCTCCGGAGATTAAATTCATCATCGACAAGCTTATCGGTGCGCTTAAGGCAAAACGCAGCTAAAATCAGATTTTATCAAATGAACTTTTTAGGAGGTTTACATATGTCATATTTCAAAGATAAGACACTTCTTATCACGGGAGGGACAGGCTCCTTCGGCAATGCCGTATTAAACCGCTTTCTTGATACCGATATCGGAGAAATACGAATCTTCTCGCGCGATGAGAAAAAGCAGGACGATATGCGTCATGAGTACCAGGCTGAATTTCCGTCCGCAAGCGCGAAGATCAAGTTTTACATCGGTGATGTCAGGGATTTGCAGAGCGTGAAAAATGCAATGCACGGCGTAGATTTTATATTCCATGCCGCGGCGCTTAAGCAAGTTCCTTCGTGCGAGTTTTTTCCCGTAGAAGCAGTCAAGACGAATGTGCTCGGAACGGATAATGTGCTTACGGCGGCGATTGAGGGAGGAGTACAGAAGGTTATATGCCTTTCGACCGACAAAGCCGCATATCCGGTAAATGCAATGGGAACGAGCAAGGCGATGATGGAAAAAGTGGTCGTTGCAAAATCGCGCACCGTACATCCGGATAAAACGTCCATATGCTGTACAAGATACGGAAACGTTATGTGCTCGCGCGGAAGTGTTATTCCGCTTTGGATTGAGCAGATAAAGTCCGGCAAGGAGATTACAGTCACAGAACCATCAATGACGCGTTTCATTATGAGTCTTGACGAGGCGGTCGATTTAGTTCTGTTCGCTTTTGAAAACGGCAATTCCGGAGACATTCTAGTTCAAAAGGCTCCTGCTTGCACAATCGAAGTATTGGCAAAGGCTGTCTCCGAACTCTTCGGAGTAAATAACGAAATCAAGGTAATCGGAATACGCCACGGCGAAAAGATGTATGAAACACTCCTAACAAATAAGGAGTGCGCGAACGCCGTTGATATGGGCGATTTTTACAGAGTGCCGTGCGATAAGCGCGATTTGAATTACGACAAGTATTTCAAAGACGGTGATAAGGAGAGAAACCATCTTACGGAGTTTAATTCCAACAACACAGAACTCCTTACGGTTGAAGGAGTAAAGGAAAAACTCCTTACATTGAGTTATATCCGCGATGAAGTGAAAATGTGGAGGGAAGAGAAATGATTTCCGAATCCCTGAAGCGGACGGTTATACGGCTTGTCCGCAGTGCGCTTTTAAACGAGTGCGGGGAGCTTGACAAAGGTGCGGATTTGTTTTCGGCGGCAAAAATAGCAAAAGAACATCAGATATCCGCTATTTTGTACTACGGTGCGGCAAAATGCGGTATTGACAAAACTTCCGAGTTTATGCAAGGATTATTCCCTTCGGTGTGCGCTCAGCTCGAATTGAGCGAAAATCAAATATACGAATCAACAAAAATTTTTGATTCATTCAAAGCCAACAATATTGATTACTTGCCGCTTAAAGGGATAATTATGAAGGGTATCTATCCGCGCCCTGAAATGAGGCACATGGGAGATGTTGATATTCTTATTCGCCCAAAGCAGTATGACGTTATAGAAAAGCTGATGCTCGGTATGGGTTATGAGTTTGAATATGAAAGCGACCATGAGCTTGTTTGGAAAAATGGGGTTGTAACCGTCGAGCTTCATAAGCGGATAATGACAAGCTATAATGTCGACCTCTACAAATATTTCGGCGAAGGTTGGAAATTTGCAAAAAAAAGCAGTAAAAGCTGTGAATACCATTTCGCCGATGAGGATTTCTATATTTATCTTTTTGCGCATTTTGCGAAGCATTACAGGATATCAGGAATAGGAATTAAGCATTTTTTGGATATCTGGATGTATCGTCGCGCGAAGCCGAATATGGATGAAGTTTACATACAGCACTCACTGAAAAAACTCGGACTCGATACCTTTCACAAATATGTTTTAAACACTCTTTCCGTATGGTTTGAGGACGGCAATGAGGATGCACGAACCGAGAAAATAACCGATACGATTTTTGAGAGCGGGGAATACGGAAAAAAAGAAATTACGGAAATTTCAAACTTTGCGCGGAACGCAGGTTACGGCGGGAAAAATGACAGTGAGCGCAGAAGACGTGTTTTCTCGGCAGCATTTCCGCCGCTTAGAAGTATGAAGCTTAAATACAGTATTTTGGAAAAACTCCCGTTTTTACTGCCTGTTTTTTGGATTGTGCGTTTGTTTTACGTTCTGGTTTTTCGCGCAGATGATGCGAAAGCCTATAAGAATTATCTGAATAAGATAACAGACGAAGAAGTTGAAGAGAGAAAAAGGGAACTCGAGTTTGTCGGACTCGGGTTTAAAGACAAGGGGTAGGATAATGAATATACTTGTAACGGGTGCCAAAGGCTTTGTTGGGAGAAATCTCGTTGAAGCGATTAAGTGCGTAAGGGACGGAAAGGACAAAACGAGGGAATTAGACGCAGATATAAATATTTTTGAATATGACATCGATTCAAAAGCGAATGAGCTTGACGAATATTGCAGGGAAGCGGATTTTGTATTTAACCTTGCAGGGGTAAACAGACCTAAGGAGCAGAGCGAGTTCATGAGCGGGAATTTCGGTTTTGCGGAAACACTCCTGAATACTTTGGAAAAACACAATAATAAATGCCCGGTAATGCTCTCATCGTCAATCCAAGCTGCGCTTGATAACCCATACGGAAAATCAAAAAAAGCGGGCGAGGAGCTGTTCTTTGAATATTCGCGCAAAACAGGTGCTGATGTTTTGGTTTACCGTTTTCCGAATGTTTTCGGAAAGTGGTGCCGACCGAACTACAACAGCGCGGTTGCAACATTCTGCAATAATATAGCGCATGACCTCCCAATAACGGTTAATGACCGAAATGTCAACATGAGGCTTGTATATATTGATGACGTGGTAGATGAACTTATTCGTGCGCTCGGAGAAAAGGCAAACAGAAACGGAAAATATTGTGAAGTTCCGATTGTTCACGAAATTAAACTCGGAGAAATTGTGGATTTGATTTATTCGTTTAAAGAAAACAGAAAGAAATGCGCAGTCCCCGATATGAGGGACGCATTCACAAAAAAACTCTATGCTACATACCTGTCATACCTTCCGGAGGACAGCTTTTCATATGACCTGAAAATGAATTGCGATGAAAGGGGAAGCTTTACCGAGATAATCCGCACTCCGGAGCGCGGGCAATTCAGCGTAAATATATCAAAACCGGGAATTACAAAGGGAAATCACTGGCATAATACCAAAAATGAAAAATTTGCGGTTGTGAAGGGCCATGGCGTGATACGCTTCAGAAAAATAGGCGAAGACAAGGTTTATGAGTATTTTGTCTCGGGAGATAAAATTGAGGTTGTGGACATTCCCACAGGATATACACATAACATAGAGAACCTCGGAGATACCGATATGATAACATTTATGTGGGCAAATGAGTGCTTTGACCCGAATAAGCCCGACACATTCTATGAAGAGGTGTAAAAATGAGTAAATTAAAATTGATGACAATTATCGGAACGCGTCCCGAAATAATCAGGCTTTCGGCAGTTATAAAAGCGTGTGATAAATACTTCGACCAAATACTCGTACATACGGGTCAAAACTACGACTATACGCTCAATCAGGTATTTTTTGAGGATTTAGAGCTTCGCGAGCCCGATTACTTCCTTTCATCCGTCGGCAAAAACCTCGGCGAGACGATAGGAAATATAATTGCAAAGTCATATGAGCTTATGACGGAAGTAAAACCCGACGCACTTCTCGTTCTCGGCGATACAAACTCCTGTCTCTCGGTAATTGCCGCAAAACGGCTTCACATCCCGATTTTTCATATGGAAGCAGGGAACAGGTGCTTTGACGAGTGCCTTCCGGAGGAGACAAACAGACGCATCGTCGATGTTACATCGGATGTTAATATGTGTTATTCCGAGCATGCTCGGAGATATCTCAATGCCTCAGGCGTAGCTAAGGAGCGTACATATGTTACGGGTTCGCCGATGGCTGAGGTGCTCCATGCAAACCTTGATAAAATCCGCGCAAGCAAAGTCCTCGAAAAGCTCGGGCTTGAAAGGAAAAAATATATCTTGCTTTCCGCACACCGTGAAGAAAATATAGATACAGAAGAGAATTTCTTCAGTCTTATGAATGCGGTGAATGCAATCGCCGAAAAATACGATATGCCGATTTTATATTCGTGTCATCCGCGAAGCCAGAAATTCATCGAAGCCCGCGGTTTTGAATTTGATAAGCGCGTGATAAAACATGAACCTCTCGGGTTCCACGATTATAATAACCTGCAAATGAATGCGTTTGCCGTAGTTTCAGACAGCGGAACGCTTCCTGAAGAAAGCAGCTTCTTTCTTTCGATAGGAAATCCCATTCCGGCCGTCTGCATAAGAACGTCCACCGAACGTCCGGAAGCTCTTGACCGCGGTAATTTTGTGCTTGCGGGCATTACAACAGAACAGGTATTACAAGCGGTAGATGTTGCTGTTTCAATGAACGAAAACGGTGATTTGGGACTGCCTGTCGAAAATTATGCGGATGAGAACGTAAGCGCAAAAGTGGTTAAAATTATTCAGAGTTATACAGGCATAGTCAATAAAATGGTTTGGAGAAAAAAATAGTTATTTTTTTAACACGCGTGGTGTTCACCATGCGTGTTTTGTTATCATGTTGTGCATGAAAGGACATTTTTTATAAATACAGGACCTGTTATCTCAATGCTTTCTGTGCTATATTTATTGAAAAGAGGTAATGTTTATGAAATACTTCATGGCCATAGATATAGGAGCATCATCGGGAAGACACGTCCTGGGTTACGTCAAAGGCGGAAGGATAATAACAGAGGAGATTTACCGTTTTGAAAACAGCCTTATAAGAAAAAACGGTCATGACTGCTGGGACACGGAAGCACTTTTTGACGAGATATTAAACGGACTCAAAGAGTGTCGAAGAGCAGGAAAGATTCCCGAATTTGTGGGTGTAGATACTTGGGCAGTGGACTACGTCCTTCTTGATGACCGCGGAAAGATGCTCGGAGATTCGGTTTCATACCGCGATTCGAGAACAGACGGCATACGCATGGTGGTGGAAGAATTGATATCGCCTGAAATGCTATATAAAAAAACGGGAATACAATATCAGAAATTTAACACAATTTATCAGCTTACGGCATTAAAAAAGGAACACCCGAAACAACTTGACGCCGCATCGAGGTTTCTCATGATTCCGGAATATATGAATTACAGGCTCACGGGAATTATGCAGAACGAGTACACCAACGCGACATCGACAAACATGGTGAATACGCATGAAAAAACATGGGATTTTGAGATAATTGACAAACTCGGTATTTCTCGGGAAATATTTGGTTCTCTTGCAATGCCGGGAACTGTGCTCGGCGATTTTTCGGTGGAAATCCAAAAAATAGTCGGGTTTAATTCATCTGTTATTTTACCGGCAACTCATGATACCGGGTCTGCCTTTTTGGCAGTTCCGGCCGAAAATGACGATGCCGTATACATCTCGTCGGGAACGTGGAGCTTATTGGGTGTTGAAAACAGAGAGCCGATTACAACATCAGAGAGCTTGAAGAAGAATTTCACAAACGAAGGCGGAGCCTGGTATAGATACCGTTATCTGAAAAACATAATGGGGCTGTGGATGATACAATCTGTCAGACGGGAACTCAACGGCACCTCTTACATAAAAGGAAACGAAAAACGGAGCGAAAAGCAATGGAGTTTTGATGAACTTGTTGCTGAGGCAGAGAGGGCAGAATTTAAAAGCGTAATAGATGTTAATAAGAACCGTTTTCTTTCACCTCGCAGCATGATTGAAGAAATAAAAGATGAATGCAAATGCACGGGTCAGGCAGTTCCGAAAAGCGTTGGCGAGATTGTAAAGTGTGTATATTTAAGCCTTGCAAAGTGCTATGCCGAAACAATATCAGAGCTTGAGAAACTAACAGGAAGAAAGTTTAAATCCGTGAATATAGTCGGCGGAGGCTGCCGGGATGAGTATCTAAACAGAATCACGGCGGAAGAAACAAAACTTCCGGTTTTCGCAGGACCGACGGAGGGTACGGCAATAGGAAATTTAATAGTACAGATGATTGCAGACGGTGAGTTTTCAAATTTGAATGAGGCCAGAAAGGCAATAAAAAGAAGTTTTGATGTAAAGGAGTTTAAAATATGAGTTACAGCGAAGCAAAGAAAAGGTATGGGGCAATCGGCATAGATACAGAATCGGCGATAGAAAGATTGAAAAAGGTCCCGATTGCGCTTCATTGCTGGCAAGGTGATGATGTCAGAGGCTTTGACTCGAAAGAAGAAACCTCGCTCAGCGGCGGTATTCAAACAACGGGCAATTATCCGGGAAGAGCAAGAACACCCGAGGAACTAATGTCGGACATAGACAAAGTGATTTCACTCGTTCCGGGGCAGGTAAAAATGAATCTTCATGCGTGTTATGCAATTTTTGACGAGGAAAACGGCGGCTGGGCAGACCGCGACAAACTCGAGCCTAAGCATTTTAAAAAATGGGTTGATTTTTGCAAGGCTCGCGGACTTGGCTGTGATTTCAATCCCACATTTTTTTCTCATCCCATGTGCGACCCGCTCACGCTCTCGTCTCCAAACGAGGATGTAAGAAAGTTTTGGGTTGAGCACGGCCGTGCCTGCATAAGAATTTCGCAGTATCTTGCCGATGAGCTTGGAAAGCCATGCGTCATGAATATATGGACAGGTGATGGCTATAAGGACTTGCCCGCCGACAGAATAGGGCCGAGAATAAGATACAAAAAGTCGTTTGATGAAATACTCTCGGAAAAATTCGACAAAAACAAAGTGTATCCATGCGCCGAGAGCAAGGTTTTCGGAATAGGCGTCGAAAGCTATACTGTCGGGTCTGCAGAGTGGTGTCTGAAATATGCTTCGTCGCGCGATGACTGCATCTGCCTTATGGATAACGGACATTATCACCCGACAGAGCTTGTATCTGATAAAATATCTTCAATTCTTGCCTACGACGAGAAAATGGCCTTACATATAACACGCGGTGTGAGATGGGATTCTGACCACGTTGTCTTATTCGATGACGAAACACGCGAAATTTGCAAAGAAATTGTACGCTGTGATGCACTTGACCGCGTGTTTATAGCGCTCGACTATTTTGATGCCTCAATTAACCGCGTTTCTGCATGGGTTACAGGTTTCCGAAATCTCCAAAAATCACTTCTGTTTGCGCTTCTTTGCCCGAATGGTGAACTTCGCGCGCTTCAGAATGCAGGCAACTTTACAAAACTGATGGTTTTGCAGGAAGAACTGAAAACGATGCCTTTCGGGGATGTTTGGAACGAGTATTGCCGCCGCTGCGGAAAACCCTGCGACAGGGATTGGTTTAAAGAAATAGAGGATTACGAAGAAAAAGTTTTAAGCAAGAGGGGATAGAATTATGTATAAAAATATATATGATGCGCCGTTTTTGAAAGAAATGTGCAATACAACATCGAATATGTACAGGCTCGGATGGGATGAGCGCAACGGTGGAAACATCAGTTTGCTGCTTGATGAAGATGAGGTTTCGCAGTACATAGATACCTCTCGCATTATAAGAAGCATACCGATTGGATTTGAAGCACAAGAGCTTGTCGGGAAAATCTTTATTGTTACGGGTACGGGAAAGTATTTCAAAAATGTTGAAGCACGCCCTGAATTAAATCTCGGAATAATCCGTATAGCAAATGACGGACACACGGCAGAACTCCTCTGGGGATATGAGGACAGCGGACGATTCACGTCCGAGCTCCCCGCGCACCTGATGAGCCATATCGAGAGACTGAAAATAGACCCGGAAAACAGGGTCGTAATGCACACACACCCGACGTATACACTTGCCATGAATTATATTCACGAACTCGATGATAAAAAATTCACTCATTCGCTTTGGGAGATGTGCACTGAATGTATTGTTGTTTTTCCGGAGGGAGTAGGAGTGCTTCCGTGGATGCTCTGCGGGACTAACTCAATCGGAATGGCAACGGCTGAAAAATTCCGCGATTTCCGCGTGGTAATCTGGGGTCTCCACGGAGTTTACGGAGCGGGGAAAAATCTTGACGAAGCGTTCGGACTTATAGAAACGGTCGAAAAGGCGGCACAGATATATATGCTTACGGTTAATACGCCGAGAATAAACACGATAAGTGATGCGCAGATGCGCGAGCTTGCGGAATATTTTAAGGTGGATTACCGCAAAGATTTTCTCGAAATATAACCGAAAGAAAACTTGCAAATATAACACGAAAAAAAGTAAATACAAAGGTATTTGAATGTTATATGATTATATCATCAAATACGAAGGGAACGAGTTGTATGGAGAAAATCACGATTCTTTTGTCTGAAACGTGGCGCGATAAGGTATTTGCGGAAAAGTATTATGAACGTCTGAGAAAATACGGCGAGGTTGCAGTATACGACAAAAAAGATTTTTCAGATATGGATTATGTTATTGATTTTGCAAAGGACTCGACGGTAATTGTAACATCGTGGGACAGCCCTGTTATAGGCGGCAGAATACTTGACGTATGCCCGAATCTAAAGGCTGTTCTCCATGCCGCAGGTTCCGTAAAACCCGTAATATCGGACGAACTGATAAAAAAAGGAGTGCGAATAACGGGCTCTGCGGCGGCAATAGGCGAAGGAGTTGCGGAAACGGCTCTTGCGCTTGCAATTACCGGAAGCAAGAGAGTATATTGGCTTTCGCGCGATACGGCAGAAGGTAAATGGGGTGAAAACCACGCATCAGTGGTTGATTTTTATGATATAAAGGTCGGCATTGTGAGCGCAGGGTTTGTGGGTCGCCATATGATTAAACTGCTTCACAATTTCCACGTTGAAATTCTTGTGTATGACCCATTCCTTTCAGAAGAGCAGATAAACGAACTCGGAGCAAAAAAGTGTGAGCTTAACGAGCTTTTGTCGGAGTGTGATGTTATAAGTGTTCACGCCCCGTCAATACCCGAAACGGACAATATGTTTAATAA
>CAKSEF010000005.1 GCA_934446465.1 uncultured Oscillospiraceae bacterium | reverse complement strand
GGTATACGCAGCCTTACTCCCAAGGAGAGAACAATATTTGACCTCTATCTGGAGGGAAAAACCGTTCCTGAAATTTTGCAGATTGCAGAAGTTAAAGAGAGTACGCTTAAATACCATAACAGCAATATTTACAGCAAGCTCGGCGTTTCCTCAAAAAAGCAGCTTCTTAATTTTGCGGCACTGTATGCACAGGAAAAATAATAGCAGAGCCACACAACCGAGAACTATTCTCTGTTGTGTGGCTATTTTAGGCAGACAGCGAAAGACGCATAGAAATGCTCATCGCTGTCTTGTGTTTTTTAATAGCAGCCCGGTCTTGCCGCAAAACCGAAACCGCTGTTTGTTGTGATAACGACATTATTTCTGCCGCTCGAACAATGAATAACAAGAATGTTTCCGTCAGCGTCCTTTCCGGCAATGATTCCGATGTGCGATAAATCACCGTAAAAGGCTAAATCTCCGGCTTGAGCGTTACTCCCACTCGATAGTTGCGGGGGGCTTGGGGGTTATATCGTAAACGACGCGGTTAATATGGTCAACCTCATTTACAATTCTTGAGGAGATTCTCTCTAAGACTCCGTAAGGCACGCGCTTGATTTCGCAAGTCATGAAGTCTGACGTCAGCACCGCGCGGAGGGCTACAGTGTAGTCGTATGTTCTGAAATCGCCCATTACGCCGACCGAGCGTATATTGGTGAGTACGGCAAAATACTGGTCTGCACGAACTCTTGAACGCTTGAATTCCTCTCGGAGTATTGCATCGGCATCGCGGAGTATATCGAGCTTTTCCTTGGTTATTTCGCCGATAACACGGATTCCAAGCCCGGGGCCCGGGAACGGCTGACGGTTGACGAGCGCGGGAGGGAGTTTAAGGTTGCGTCCGAGAGTACGGACTTCATCCTTGAAAAGCCCGCGGAGAGGCTCGATAATGCCGTCAAATCCTATATTTTCGGGGAGTCCGCCCACATTGTGGTGGCTCTTTATATTTGCGGAATTGTTTGCTCCCGATTCAATGACATCGGGGTAGATTGTACCTTGCGCAAGAAATTCTATATCGCCGAGCTTCTTTGATTCGTCCTCAAATACAGATATGAACTCGGCACCGATAATCTTGCGCTTCTTCTCCGGGTCGGTAACGCCGGCAAGCTTGCTAAGGAAGCGGTCCTGTACATTTACGCGAATAAATGTCAAATCGCGCTTTGAGAATACGGCCTCAATTTCGTCGCCTTCATTTTTGCGCATAAGTCCGTGGTCAACGAATATGCAGGTGAGCTGACCCGGAATTGCCTTCGAGAGGAGCGCCGCCGCAACGGAAGAATCGACACCGCCGGACAACGCGAGCAAAACGCGCTTTTTGCCTACGCGTTCGCGTATTTCCTTAATCTGTCTTGCCTCGTAGTCGTACATGGTATAGTCGCCGAGCGCACCGCAGACCTCATAAAGGAAGTTCCTTATCATTTTTGTTCCGTTCTTAGTGTTTTCTACCTCGGGATGGAACTGGACACTGTACAGCTTCCTCTCGGGACATTCGAGCGCGGCGTTCGCGCAGTTTTCCGTATATGCAACAGTTCTGAAGCCGTTCGGAATCTTCGTTACCTGGTCGGTATGACTCATGAGAGCAGTCTGACTGCTTTGCAGACCGAGAAACAGCTTGGACGATGTGTCCGCCGTAACCTCGATTTTGCCATACTCGCTTGTTTCGCACGGAGAAACGGTTCCGCCAAGCGTATACGTCATAAGCTGATGACCGTAGCAAATTCCGAGAATCGGAATACCGAGGGTGAAGAGTTCGGGCGAACACTTCGGGGATTTTTCGTCATATACGCTGTTAGGACCTCCCGTGAGGATAATTCCTATCGGATTCATTTCGCGGATTTCGGACATATTCATCGTTCCGGGCTTAATAACGGAATACACACCGCACTCACGGACACGGCGTGCGATAAGCTCCTTATACTGACCGCCGAAGTCCAGAACAATAACAGTTTGATTGCTCATATTTGGAAAACTCCTTTTACGCATTAGTCTCTAATTATAATAAGGTAAATTTGCCTGTACGTCAAGACATATTTCCCCTTTTTTATTGACATTGCAGAGCCGATATAGTATAATACAAAAATTAAAAAAGCCGTTTTAGACATACAATTATGAAAGGAAGAAATACAATGAGCAAGACAACGGTACCTAAGTCATATAAGACGACGCTAGGCGCGTATGAAACGCAGAGCGCCATCGGAGATTGCAGAAGGATTTTCGAGGAAAGGCTGGGTGCCGCGCTCAATTTAAAGCGTGTTTCGGCCCCTCTATTCGTCGAGTGCGGAACAGGACTCAATGATGACTTGAACGGAGTTGAACGCGCGGTAGAATTTGATATAAAGGAAACGGGTACGAATGCGCAGGTAGTTCATTCTCTTGCAAAATGGAAGAGACTCGCCCTCAAGCAGTACGGTTTTAAAGCGGGCGAGGGACTTTGGACTAACATGAACGCAATCAGGCGCGATGAGGAGATGGACAACCTTCACTCAATATACGTTGACCAGTGGGACTGGGAACGCGTAATCGACCGTGAAACACGCAACGTCGAGTTTTTAAAATCGATTGTTGTTAAGATTGTAAATGTGATTGTGGATACGTCGGAAGAGCTTCGTACGCTCTATCCCGAAATTCCCGTAAAGCTTTCACGGGACGTGCACTTTGTTACGACATACGAGCTTGAGAAAATGTATCCCGACAAAACTCCCAAGGAGCGCGAAAACGCATACGTAGGAGAGCATAAGACGGTATTCATCATGCAGATAGGCGATAAGCTTGAGAACGGGAAGCCACACGACGGACGTGCCCCAGACTATGACGATTGGAAGTTAAACGGCGACATCATGTTCTGGAACGATGTTCTCGGATGTGCGTTCGAGGTTTCGTCAATGGGAATCCGCGTTGACGAGGAGAGCCTTGAATCTCAGCTTAAAAAGGCAAATGCGGAGGAAAGACGCGGTCTTATGTTCCATAAAATGCTCCTGAACCACGAGCTCCCGCTCACAATGGGCGGCGGAATAGGTCAGTCCCGTCTCTGTATGCTCCTTCTCGGAAAGGCGCATATAGGTGAGGTTCAGGTATCTGTCTGGGACGAGGAAACAAAAAAGATTTGTGCCGATGCGGGAATCGGACTCCTCTGATTTAATACGGTTATAAAAGGCGGTGTAAAAAATTACACCGCCCTTTTTGCAGACGCTTTGTTTAAAAATTGTAAAACTTCTTTTCAATTTATCGGATATGTGGTATTATATAGCAAGTAAAGGATTTGATAATATGAATGAAAAGATTTCAATATACGGTCTCTCATACGATAATGTAACGCTTGAAGAAGCGGCAGAGAAGACGGACAAGCTTCTCGACGAAGAAGGTTTTCATGCCGTTATTACTCCGAATGCCGAAATTGCATATCTCGCGCACGGCGAAATACAGCTCGGAGAAATTATCAACTCCGCATCTTTGGTCGTTGCCGACGGAATCGGAGTAGTCTACGCATCAAAAATTTACGGAACCCCCGTAAAAGAAAAGGTGGCCGGCGTCGAGCTTGGCGAATTGGTTCTAAAAAATGCCGTAAAAACACAGAGAAAGGTGTTCTTCCTCGGTGCAAAGCCGGGAGTCGGTGAACTCGCGGCAAAAAAACTCTGTGAAAAGCACGGAAAGATAAACTTTGTCGGCATACGCGACGGCTATTTCAAAAACAACGACGAAGTAGTTGACGAGATAAACAAAAGCGGGGCGGAGATACTGTTCGTCTGCCTCGGCGCACCGAAGCAGGAGTATTGGATTGCGGAAAATGCTTCGAAGCTTACAAACGTGCGCCTTGCGCTCGGACTCGGCGGAGCTCTCGATTCGTGGGCAGGCACCGTCAAACGCGCTCCGAAGATATTTATAAAGCTCGGGCTTGAATGGTTCTACCGTCTCCTTAAGGAGCCGTGGAGATTTAAGCGTATGCTCGCACTTCCGAAATACATATTCGCCGTAATCGGCGACAGGCTCAAACGGAGGAAATAGAATGCGCGGACGACTTATAACTATTGAGGGAACGGACGCATCCGGAAAAACAACACAGCTTAAGCTTTTGTCGCAAAGGCTTGTGCGCGAAGGCATTCGCTTTAAAAATATCGGGTTTCCGAGATACGACGACGATTCCTCAGCGCTTGTGAGAATGTATCTCGGCGGTGAGTTCGGCGAGAATATAAAGGACGTAAACGCATACGCGGCATCGTGCTTTTTTGCCGTTGACAGAGTAGCATCGTACCTTCGCGAATGGAAGGACTATCTCTCAGACGGCGGAAATGTCATACTCGACAGATATACGACGTCAAACGCCATTTATCAGGCGAGCAAGCTCCCCGAAAATGAACGGGAGCGCTTCTGCGACTGGCTTTTTGACTTTGAATACAGGCTCCTTGAGCTTCCCGCTCCCGACGTTGTTATATTCCTCGACATGCCCGCAGACTGCGCCGAAAAGCTCATGAAAAAGCGCGGGAATACCGAGGACATACATGAGCGCGACAAGGAATATATGAAAAAGTGCTATTTGTCCGCAAAATCGCTTTCTGAAAGATACGGCTGGAAACGTATCGAATGCGGAAAAAACGGAATTATAAGAACCAAAGAGGATATCCACGAGGAAATTTTCAGGGCGGTAATGTCTGAATTGGAACAAAGGGGTCTGCATTGATGCTAAACTTCAGGAAAATTCGGCGCGAGGATTATGAAAATGCGTCGCAGATAATGAAAAACAGCGGATTCCGATTGACGGAGTGTTCGTTTGCGACGGTCTATATGTGGCGGAATATGTACGGCTCCGAGATTTGCATTGACAACGGAACGGTGTTCCTCCGCGCAGGCGGGAACGGAAAGCATAATTACCTTTTCCCGTTCGGCGGGGACGCTTACGGCTCACTCATGAAAATACGTGAGACCGAGGACGGAAAAAAGATAAAATTTCACTGTATAACCGAAGAAATGCGTGAAATTATCGAGAGTGTATTTCCCAAAGAATTTCTCTTTTCCGATTCGCGTCAGTCATATGACTATATATATGAATCGCAGAGCCTTGCGTCGCTTTCGGGAAACAAGCTCCATAAAAAGCGCAACCATGTGAATAAGTTCTCCAAGGAATACGAAGGCAGGTTTGACTGCTCCGCCGTCGAAAAATCGGATTTCGACCGAATAATGCGGTTTCAGGAGCGCTGGGTAAAAACCGCGTCCGATGACGAAAACCGTGCGGTATTGGAGTATGAAACGACCGCAATAGAAGAACTTTTCGGGTGCTTCGACGAGTTTGGGATAATCGGCGAGAAAATATGTATTGAAGGGGAAGTGTCGGCGTTCTGCCTCGCCTCCGAATCGGGTGCGGATACAATCGATGTCATGGTCGAAAAGGGCGATTACGATTACGACGGAATATATCAGATGATAAATAAGGCATTTGCAGAGCGGGTCTGCGGAAAGTATAAATATATAAACCGTGAAGATGACGCGGGCAACCCGGGGCTTAGGAAGTCAAAGCTCTCATACTACCCCACGATTCTTCTGAGAAAGTATACTGCCGTATGGAATATATAACGAGAACGGCACGAAAAACAGATACCGAAAGCCTGAAAAGGCTTTGGGACGAGTGCTTCCCCGATGACACTGATTCTTTCCGCGATTTTTTCTTTGAAAGAATATATGATGCAGACAGCACATTGGTCTGTACGGCAGACGGCGAAATCGCTTCCATGCTCCATATGCTTCCGTATGAGTTTTCGACACCCGCGGGAGTCCTCTCCGCAAAATATATCTACGGTGTGGCGACCGGAAAAGATTACAGGAACCGCGGACTTGCGGGAAATCTCCTGCTTTCTGCGGAGGATTCGTGCGATTTTACCGTGCTTATTCCGCAAGATGAACAGCTCTTCGCTCTCTACAAAAAGTTCGGATACTCGGAATCCATATACTGCGGAAACGGCAGAAAAGATTCAAACGGAAGACGGGCGGTGTACGCGGATATACCCATGCTTAACTCGGTATACGAGAAAAGTCTCTGCGGTTTCATACACCCCGTAAGAAGCGAGAAGGATTGGAAAATAATAATCGAAGAATACAAAATATGCTTGTGTGATGACGGATATTTTTGCAACGAGGAGTCCTTTCCCACGCACGATGCTTCGGCGCGGAGAATAGGTCTTGCAAAAACCATTACATCGTCGGCAAAAAAGATTTTTTCAGAATGCGGCAGACGATACATGAATCTTATGCACAATTAGGAGGGTAAAATGGTTTACGTTCTTTTGGAAAACGGCTTTGAAATGTGCGAGGCGCTCTCGCCCGTTGATATTCTGCGCCGAGGCGGTGTTGAGGTCAAAACAGTCGGCGTTTCGGGAGGCGAGATTAAATCATCACACGGCGTCTGCGTCAAAACCGATGCCGTGCTTTCCGATATATCGATTGATGATACAGAGATGCTCATAATACCGGGAGGACAGCCGGGCGTTGACAATCTGTGGACGGATACGCGCGTCCGTACGTTAATTGAAAAGGTTTATGCGAAAAACATTCCGATATCCGCAATCTGTGCCGCGCCTATTATTCTTGCAAGGCTCGGCATACTCGACGGAAAAAGGTGCGTGTGTTATCCTTCGTGCAGGGAAGAGCTTGCCCGCGCTGTTTTTCTGGAGAATACGGGTGTTGCGGAGGACAGGCAGATTATAACCGCCCGCGCGGCGGGGGACGCGGTCGATTTCTCTCTTGCTGTCCTGAAAAAGCTGCGCGGAGAGCGGGAGAGGAACCGCGTCGCCGAGTCAATTTGCTATGAATAAAGCTGAATTTCGCAGTGAGATGCGGAGAATTGCCTCCGCAGCCGATGCCGAGTCCGTTGCGTCGGAAAACGCAGAGATAGAAAAAAAGCTTATAAAGATACTTTCTGGATACAGGTGCGTTTTTATTTACGTTTCATCGGGGCGCGAGATTCCTACAATATGTATCATAGAAAAACTGCTCTCGGCGGGCGTGCGCGTGTGTGTTCCGAAAACGCATGACGGGTGTACTATGGATGCCGTGGAAATAAAAGGTCTTGAGGAGCTGGAGGTCAGGAGATATAATATACCTGAACCGACGGGAACGGATATTGTTCCGCCAGAGGATATTTCCGCAGCCGTTGTTCCCGGGCTTGCTTTCGGGCGTGATTTTACACGTCTCGGAAAGGGAAAGGGATATTACGACAGATTTCTGAAGCGGGCAGGAAATGCGGTAAGAATCGCGCCGTGCAGAAAAATGTGCCTTGCAGACAGCGTTCCGCACGAACCTCATGATGAACTGATGAATGTAATTATAACAAAAGACGAAATATTAAAGGACAGGTGAATGACTATGCCTAAAAAACGCCGAAGCAAAATAAGACTTGAAGCCAAGTATATCTACATAGCATTTATTCTCGGAATTTCAATGCTTCTCGCGGCATTGGTTATAACATCGACAAACGAGGTGCTTGCCCTTGCGCGCCCGGACAGGGAGGTAATAGTCGAGATTCCCGAGAACGCATCGCACAGCGAGGTCGCAAAAATACTTAAACAGAACGGAGTTATTTCGCATAAGGTCTTGTTTAATATGTTTGCGTCTATGACAAGACGCGATGCCGTTTACCACGGCGGGGAGTATAAGATTAATTCAAATATGGACTATCGCGCAATGCTCCGCAGACTCACAAGCAAGAAAGGCGCGCTGAACACGGTTAAGATTACGATACCCGAGGGGTATGAGCTTAAGCAGATAGTACAGCTCCTCGCGGAAAAAGGCGTATGCGACGAAAAATCGCTCAAAGACACGATTGCGAATGAAGATTTTGACTATGAGTTTTTAAAGGGCATACCGCTCGGAAAAGAAGACAGGCTCGAGGGGTATATGTTCCCCGACACATATGAGTTTTATAAAAATGACGTTCCCGAGCGTGTAGTCAAGAAATTCCTTGAGAACTTTGACCTTAAGTATAACGAGGAGTTTGTTGCGCGCGCCAAGGAACTCGACATGAGTACAAATGATGTCATAACGCTTGCTTCGATTATCGAGCGTGAGGCAACCGCAGAGGACAGAAAGAATATCTCATCCGTTTTTCATAACAGATTAAAGAGCAAAACCTATCCGTATCTTGAATCGTGCGCAACGGTGCAGTACGTTCTCGGAGAGCGGAAAAAGGTTATAAGCATTGCCGATACGAAGATTGACAATAAATATAACACGTATAAGTATAAAGGACTGCCGCCCGGGCCTATCGCAAATCCGGGGTACGATTCAATAGAGGCGGCGCTTTACCCGAATGATACGGACTACCTGTTCTTTGCTTTGCAGGAGGACGGAACACACAAATTTTCAAAAACTTATGAGGAGCATTTGGCAACGCCGAAGATAAATCCGTAATGACAAATATAAAAAAACCTGAAATTCTCTCCCCTGCGGGAGATATGGAAAAATTGAGAACTGCCGTGCTGTACGGCGCCGATGCCGTATACTTTGCGGGTGAGATGTTCGGGATGAGAACGGCTTCTGAAAACTTTACGCGCGAGGAGCTTAAGGAGGCTGTTGAGTTTCTGCACAGAAACGGCGTCCGCGCATACATTACCTGCAACACCCTCATGCGGAACGGCGATATTGAACGGCTCCCCGAGTATTTGGAATATCTCGGTGCAATAGGAACAGATGCTCTGATTATTGCCGATGTAGGATGTATGAAACTTGCACAAAAGTACGCCCCGAAAACAGAAATCCATATCAGTACGCAGATGAGTGTGTTAAACTATGAAGCGGCAAACGCATGGTATGATATGGGTGCGAAGCGTATATGCCTTGCCCGCGAGACGAGTCTTTCGGAAATATGCGAAATAATGACGAAAAAGAACAAAGACCTTGAAATAGAAGCGTTTGTTCACGGCGCGATGTGCATGGCGTATTCGGGAAGGTGCATGATATCGGACTACCTTGCGGGACGTTCTTCAAACAGGGGAAACTGCGCCCAGCCGTGTCGGTGGAAATATGCACTCATGGAGGAAAAACGTCCGGGGGAATACTTCCCGCTGGAGGAAGACGGACGAGGGACGCATATCTTTAATTCAAAGGATATGTGTATGGCAGAGCATATACCCGAGCTGATGAGCGTGGGTATAGACAGCTTTAAAATTGAGGGAAGGGTAAAGTCGGCGTACTACTGTGCGGCAATTACGAACGCATACCGACTCGCGGTAGATGCGTATGCAGAAAACCCGAATACGTGGAACCCAAACGGGTTCTGGCATGATGAAGTCAATAAGGTGAGCCACCGCGAATACTGCACGGGCTTCTATTTCGGAGAAGAACGCATACAGCGCACGGACAGCTCCGAATACATACGCACGTGGGACGTTGTTGCGGTTGTAATATCGTGCGACGATGAGGGAAACGCCGTCCTTGAACAGAAGAATAAATTTGACCGCGGGACAGAATATGAGCTTATGCAGCCGCGTTCTGCACCCATAAAGGTTTTGTTTGACAAAATGCTTGACGACGACGGAAACGAAGTCGAGTCCGCGCGCCAGGCAAAGCTCCGTGTCCATGTAAAGCTCCCCGAAAAAGCACCTGTCGGGGCATTCATAAGGCGCGAAGGGAGCAGGTTCAATGCTTCGTAAGCTGGTATACACCGCGGACGAGAATGACAGCGGGAAAAAGCTCTCGGAGATACTGAAGCGCCGTTTTGGAGTTTCTGAAATGCTTCTGCGCAGAATGAAACGCACGGAAAACGGAATACTTCTCAATAAAAAGCCTGTCTACACGATTGACACCGCGCAGGCAGGTGATTTGATAGAGGTTATAATTGAGGAAGAGAACCGCGCATCAAACGGCGTAGTCCCGTCTGAGGGTAAGCTCGATATTCTTTTTGAAAATGAGGATATACTCATCTTAAATAAGCCCGCGGAAATAGCCGTGCATCCGTCTCACGGGCATTATACGACATCTCTCGGGAACATTGTGATGTGGTATTACAGCAGTCAGGGCAAGAGCTTCGTGTTCAGACCGATAAACAGGCTCGACCGCGGTGTTTCGGGAGTTATGGCTGTTGCAAAAAACGCATACTCGCATACCTTTGCCGCGCGTATTCTGCATACAGACAGCTTTATAAGGGAATATCTCGCTGTCTGTGAAGGAGAATTTGAGCGCGAAAAAGGAGAAGTCTGCGCGCCAATCGCGCGAAAGGCAGGCTCCGTAATAGAACGCGAAGTATCCGAAAACGGAGCGTTTGCAATGACCCGCTACGAGGTGCTTGAACGGAAAAACGGAAGAAGCCTTGTGCGTGTAATGCCGATAACAGGGCGTACACATCAGATACGGGTGCATATGGCGCACATAGGGCATCCGCTTGTCGGAGACTTCCTGTATGGCAGTGAGTGCGAAAGCATACCCGGCAGATGCGCGCTGCACTCGCACAGACTCCGAATGGAGCTCCCGTTTGAGAGCGGTGTTGCTGATGTGTCGGCTCCGCTTCCGGATGAACTGCGTATACTTATTGAAAAATAATTCCCCCGCATATCGTGATAACGATGTGCAGGGGAATTTTTGAAATCATTTTATTCTGAGACTTTTAAGATAGGCTTTTGTATCGCCTGAAATTCGTCTGCTGTCGCAGGCTTTTGATATGGTTTTGTTGTGAGTCCACGGGTCGAGTCTCTTCTGTTCAATGTATGAAATTGACGAATCATATTGCTTTGTGAGCGCGGTCGCAAAATACCAGGCAATCATCATTTTTATGTAGTATTCATCCGAACGCACACCGCACACGGCTTCAAGATATTTTTTCTCGAAAGCGTCGTCGAGGAACAGAGACATAAGAAGCCCGATTCCGTAACGTACGGTATAGGTATGAGAGCTTTCCAGCCACTGATAGATTTTGGGGAGAATATTCCCGCGCTCCTTTTTGAATACCTTCGGCAGAAACGAATCGCATGTCGCCCAGTTATCAATGTACGGCAAAAAACGTTCGGTCTCGTACAGAGCACGGTCGAAATCGCGTATCTGCTCGATTAAAAATGCGTGCAGATTATTTTCCTCGTAATATTCGTGCGGAAGGCTTTTTAAAAATTCCTCCGCTTCTCCGCTTTTGCTGACTTCCTTGGCGATTTCGCGCAGGACGGGAGTCCTTACGCCGATTATATGCTCCTTTTCGATATTCGGAACAAGCCGTGCGTGGAAATCGCGGTAGCCTGAATCCTGAGCGGAAAAAAGCCGTTCGCGGATGCTCATATCATTCAACCCCGTTTTCCCTGAGAATCCTCTCCATCTCGCGGACTCGTGCGTCCCACGAGCAGGCGCGGGCATACTCGATTCGTTTTTCTTCTTTTCCGGTATCGTTCATTGCTTCTTCGCATTTTTTTGCAAAGTCGTCGCCGTGTTCCGCTATGCAGACAACATCGGCATAGTCGAGAACCTGGACGGGCTGCGGTGTGCTTACAATCGGCTTTCCCGTTGCGAGGTATTCATAAAACTTAAGCGGACTTACATCGCGCGAAAGATCGCCGTCGCGGAATACGTTGAGACAAACATCGAAGTATTTGAGATATGCGGGAAGCGCATCATATTTTTTCATTCCGAGGAAGTGTATGTTGTCATACTTTCTGAGATAATCCACATTAACGCCGGGAAGCGTTTTCCCGATAAGAACGATAGACCAATCCGGACGATTTTTCGCCGTTTCCTCGATTTTCTCATAATCAATACATTCCTGAAGCATACCGACAAAGCCGATTATGGGATGCTTTATGTCCTTCATATCGTCCGGGACGGGAAGCTCCTTTTCGTATGCGGTGTAAAAATGCTCAAAATTCACGCCGTTCGGCAGAAGCGTTGCTTTCGGGTTATACTGCACGAGTGTTTCGTGAAGCCCGATTGCCGTTGAAAACACCATGTCTGCCTTTGATGCGAGGTCTCGTTCGAGACCGTTTACGGTGTCGGCGTCTATAAAACCCTTATATGCGCTGTGCCTGTCGACGCAGTCGTATACGAGCGCGCTGTGAGGGATATACGGAACGGCGTCTGCCGATGTCGGAGAATAGCACCACAAAATCGGATTTTCAAAGCCGTGGAGCTTCATCTTCTTCCTGACGAAACGTGCAAGGCGCTTCTGATTGATTTTGTTTATAAAGCGGTATTTGTTATAAAACGGCAGAAGCGGAGGGGTTGCATAAACCGTGAGGTTGTCCTTTGCCCGTTCGCCCGCCTTCCTGTATGCCGTAATCCTTTTCCATGCCGTCTTGTCCTTGAACGGAGCAAGGTATGTTACGGGCGGGTCAAAATACAGAATTTCCTCCGAATCAAGCCTGTTCATTACGTGCTGCTTTCTTGTAGGAAACGGGTGATAGCAGCTTGTTGAAAGGCACACTGTTTTTCTCATATCTCGTCTTTCTCCTTATTCAAGTATTTTTTTAAAACCCGGATATTCTCCGACTCATTTGCGCGCATATCGGCGCTGGCCTTTTTGATCTCGGACTCGTACTCGGAGTCGGTCATAAGCACGTCTATGAGCGCGCGGAGCGCGTCATAACAGCACTCGCCGTAAGAAACGCACATTTCGCTTCCTATATAATTCATAAAACCCGTAACCTTATGGTCATATGCGATACCTATTGCGGGAACGCTCTGTCCCGCGCCGAAAACGAGCGCGTGAAGGCGCATCGCCATAATTATCCGCATTTTTGACAATATGCCGATTGTCGTATAAACGTCATACTCACCGCGGATTACGGAAGCAGGGGTCTCCATCTTCGCCAAAACCTTTTCCGCAATCGGAATATCCTTCGTCCGCTCCATAGGGATAAGGACGGTTTTAAGTCCGTATCTGCGTGCCGCATGGTCTGCCGCCGCGGCAATGTGCGGGATTTTTTCGACAATATCGTGCCAATTTCTTATGGCGAGACAGATGTAATTTGCACCGAAATCGAGCCCTTCGTTTTCAAATGCCTTCCGTATTTTTGCTTCGGGAGCGGGAAGGAGCGAGAGTGTCGGGTCAGCCGCAAGGCACATTTCCGGCATTTTTACGCCCATTTTTTTAAGCTCCGAAAAGGAATCGGGGTCGCGGAGCGTTATGCTGTCGGCATATTTGTCGATAGTACGCGCGGCAAGAAATCTGTTTAATTTTTTGCTCACGGGACCTATCCCGCAGCCGTACATCATTATTCTGCACTTGCAGACGTGCGCCGCCCAAATCGTAAAGAGGTAAAAATACAGGGAACGGCTTGAGGTGCAGTCCTGAATGAGGCTTCCGCCGCCGTTGATATAAAGCCCCGAGCGTCGCATCGCACGCATCACTCTGAATACGGAAAAAGTATATACCGAGCGAACGCGGTAGTTTTTCCGCGTTTGCTTGGGATTTCTTGACAAAACGCATATCTGTGCATCTGGGCAGACACTGTAGATTTCCTTCACGACGGCTTTCAATATCGCGTCGTCTCCTGCGTTTCCGCGTCCGTAAGAACCGCACACAACGATGTTCTTCTCGCGCTTTTTTTCATTCTCGCGCCGTTCGTATACTTTTTGATATATGCTTCTCTGCGCCTGAACCATTGCTTCAAACGAATATTCACGGCTCGCCTTGTCAAACAGGCGTTCCGCCGTTGTTTTCCGCATATTTTCATCCTTACAGAGCATTTCGAGATGTTCGGCAAGGCGTTTATCGTCTCCCACGTCGAAAAGAAGGCCGTTTTCGCCGTCGTCGATAACGGTTGTAAGCGCGCCGACGCGCGTCGAAACCATTGTGCATTTTGCGCGCGCCGATTCGAGGACGCTGTAAGGAAAACCTTCGCTTACGGAGGATATTATGCTTATATCGACTGCATTGAGAAACGTGTCCATATCGTCAATCCAGCCTGCAAATATGACGCGCCCCTCAAGGGAATATTCACGGACAAGTCCATGCAGGTATTCCGCCTGCTCGCCGTCTCCGCCGAGAACGAGATATAAATTCGGGCAGGTATCTTTTATACGTGACATTGCGCGGACGGCGCACCCAATGTCCTTGACGGGGTGAAAACGCGCCGCAACGGCACAGATTACCGCGTTATCATCGTCTATGCCGAGACTTTTGAGATATTCCGAACGCGTAGTTTTCGGATTCGGCTTTACTGAGAAATCTATCCCGTTATTCAAAGTATAGAGCTTGTACGGGTCAAAATTTCTCTCCATAAGCATATCGGCGTAGGAATGAGTAACGCCGATATAGCCGTCAAGCGTCCTGAGCGCGATTGTGTTCAGGAGCCCGTTTGTTATCATTTTTGCAATGTTGCCCATATAATCGAGACGGTAATCGCTGTGCACCGTCGTTATAATCGGGGCCGAAATGCAGTGCCTCACGAGAGATGCCATGACGTTTGCCTTTGCACCGTGGCAGTGCACAATATCGAAATTTCCGTCTCCGAGTACGTTTTTAAGCTGCCTGATATCATCGAGAGGATTTCGGTTTTTAATAACAAGCGTGTTAATCCCGAGAGCGCGGGCATCTTCGGCAAACTCACCCTCGCGGAAGCTTATGAGCAGAACGTCGTCATTCTCCGAGAGCTTTGCTACGAGGGAAAGAACATGCGTCTTTGCACCGCCGACGTCTCCGCCGCCTATCATATGTACAATTTTCATTTGACAGCTTCCTTTAAAAAAAGTATTGTTATCTTCTGCCATATATTATATAATATCGTATGTAATCGGTCAAGCGATACATAAAACGAAAGGAAATTTAAAGATGAAGATTATCAACGAAAAGGGTAAATTGTTCGGGGTTATCAACGTAATTGACCTTGTGATACTTGTCGCGGTAATTCTTGTGGCGGCTGCTGCGGTGTATAAGTTTGCCGGGCCGAAGGTGGGCGAGGCGATTGCGCCGAAGTCTGATATGTATGTTTCAATGCGTATCAGGGGCGCAATGGACTACTTGGAAGCTGAGCTTTCGAAGATGCAGCCGGGGGACAAGCTTGTCGCAGGCAACGGCTTTGTCGATGCCGAGGTTGTTTCCGTGAGCAGCATACCTTATCTCTCCGCGGCGAACACGGCAGACGGAAAATTTGTTACGGCAGCCGACCCGCAGAAGTATGACGTTATTGTTACTGTAAAAGCAGAGCAGTCAAAAACCGACCCGATTTATAAAATAGGCACGCAGGAAGTCAGAATCGGACGCGGTTTCATCCTCAAAACACAGACTGTTGAAGTAAATACGATTATTGAGACGGTGGAGTTTAATGGATAAAATCATTAAAAATTGCTTTGTCGTAAGACTTTGCGGGGCGATTGCACGCGCCTTTCCGGGAAGCCTTCCGGGGAAGCTTACGGCGGCGGTTAAGCGCGGATACGAAAAATCCGTTACAGCTAAGGCCGTTACGTCCTTTTTGTCGGTTTGCCCGAAAACTGTCTATTCAAAGTTGTATGCAAAATTTCTTTCTTTGAATAAGTTTTTTATGCAAATCGGCGCATCTCTGCATACGGCATCGGAGAACAGTCTGATTATGCGCGGACTCCGCGCGGTCTCAAACTCCGGTGCGGTTAACGGAAGTATAATACTTTCGTCGCTGAAAAAGCTCGGAATGAAACGGCTTTTGATTGCGGTGTTTGCGCTCTATCTCCCGCTCGATGTGTTAATCAGAGACGTGGTCGGAATCGAGATTCTGTCATCATTGTGGGACGAGGCGCTCATGCTGTTCTGCATAATGTATATAATATTTACGGTTTCAAGGCGTTCCGAGATAACAAAGCCGAGGATAACACCGCTCGACGCACCGCTTATCCTGTTCCTTGCGGTCGCCGTCTTCGTTATGTGCGTGGTTTCTCCGAACTTCGGAGTTGCATTTGAGGGGTTCCGTGCCGTTTGCCAGTTCATGCTCTGGTTCTTTGTCCTCACGCGCCTTATTGAAAATGACGACGATTTCAAGACGCTGTATTTCACAATGTGCGCCATGATTTGCGCCGTTGCGCTCCACGGAATTTATCAGTACATTACCTGTGCTCCGATGCCAGAGCAGTGGGTTGCCCGTGCGGAAGCGGGAGTCAGAACGCGAGTCTATTCCATTCTGGGAAGTCCGAACGTTATGGGCGCACTCATGGTAATGGGCGCTCCGATGCTTGCGTCATGCGCATATTACGCAAAAAAACTGTGGGTCAAGTGCGTAATGTGGGGTTTTGTCGGGATAATATGCCTTTCAACACTTTTCACATTCTCGCGCGGGGCATGGTTCGGACTAACCATTGCCGTCATCATATTCTCGCTGCTTGTAGACCGCAAGCTTCTCCTGTTCGGCGCTGTCGGCATTGTTGCCATAATTTTCTGTGTGCCTTCGATTTCAAACCGAATTGCATTTCTATTCACGTCCGATTTCGCGACGGCGAACTCTACGGGCGGGCGCGGTGAGCGCTGGCAGATAGGTCTTTCGCTTTGGCGGACGAACAAGCTCTTCGGCTTCGGGCTCGGACGCTACGGCGGTGCGATTGCCATGCAAAATCAGCACATTGACGATCTTGTCTACTATTATATGGATAATTATTATCTCAAGACGCTCACGGAAATGGGACTTTTGGGACTTATTTCCTACGTTTGGCTTCTTCTTCGGAATCTCGTGTGGTCTGTGCGCTCCGTGTTCCGCTCGAGAAAGTCCAAAATATCCGTTCTTGTAAGCGGAATCATATCCGGATGCTCCGGCGTTCTGGCACATTCATTCTTCGAGAACATTTTTGAAGTTCCGTATATGAACGCTTATTTTTGGGGGCTTGCCGCCGCTGTCATGTATGTAGGATTTATCCGGCGCAGGCATCGGGATTCGCAGTCAAAAACGGCATAATGTTTCATAAATATGAGGGGCTGCTGCAAATCAGTTTTTTTAACCAATCCGCAGCAACCCCTCCGCTTTTCATATCGGGAATAACGTTACTTGCTTAAATTCTGCTCGTAGGACATAATCATCTTCTTAACCATCTGTCCGCCGATAGAACCGGCCTGACGAGAAGTAAGGTCTCCGTTGTAACCCTGCTTGAGGTTTACGCCTACTTCCGATGCAGCTTCCATCTTGAACTTATCGAGAGCATCCTGTGCATTCGGTACTACTGCCATTGCAATTCACCTCCCTTGATTTAATTTTCATTAATATTTTGTTCGGTTTAAAATTTATTATTAGTTGTAATTTTTTCATGTAAGAATATGCAAAAAACGAATCGGATACGAAAAAACAAATTTTTACAGTAAAAACTCTTGACAAAATGCGCGCTTATCCGTATAATTAAATAGTTGCAAAAACGGGTTGTGGCTCAGTTTGGTAGAGCGCTGCGTTCGGGACGCAGAGGCCGCAGGTTCAAATCCTGTCAACCCGACCACGTCGCGGCAAGCCTTTTGGCTTGCCGTATTTTTTACAAAAAATACGGCTTCGATTTACCGGCTGCCGCTCCTCTTTCGCAAAAAGGCACACTCGGCTCGCCTGTTCGCTTGTAAACGTGCTCACTGACGGCTTACTGTCGTTACCACCTTTTTGCGAGTATGCCTGCGGCACGTAAACACTTGATTTTACTGCGCTTTTCGTTAAGTCCTGTAAGAACATTTGCACCAAGTCAGAGCAAGCAATATATTGCTTGCTCTGGCTTTTTTCTATGCAACGCGCGAAAAATATGATATAATGTCAAGAAGGGGTGAACGCATGGACTCGGTAATTTATAATCCTCTGGAAGAATATGAGAAAAAATTCAAAGGTTTTCATCTTGAAATTGCGGAAAAGTTCTTCAATGAGCTCGCCGAACGTTCGGGAATCAACATAGAGGAAAACAGAGCGACGGTGCGTGAGTACGAGTTCCGCAGCCAAAATCTGGCGGCAATAAAAAAGAAGCTCAACCGTCTCAGGGCAGCGCGTGTTTTCATGATAATATCAATAGTGCTCATTCCGCTCGTTATACTGAAAACGACCCCGCGCATAAAGGAACTGAGAAGTCGGGCGGAGGACGCGGGAGGCAAGGTGGAAGAACTGCTTGCGGAGGCGCAGAAGCAAGTACAGCCTCTCAATAATCTCTTTACCGACAAGGACGCGCTGAAGCTGATTGAGGAAACTGTTCCGTTGCTCAGATTCGCGCCGTGCTTTTCGGCGGAGCAGGAAGCCGATATGCGAATAAATTACGACTATTGCACTGATGATGAAAACAACCGTTCAACGCTCGATGTTCTTTCAGGACAGTATAACGAAAATCCGTTCATATTCGAGAATAAATTTATAAAGACGATGAGAAACGAAACGTACCACGGCTACAAAACCATTTCATGGACGGAAACGTACAGGGACAGCGACGGAAAGATGAAAACGAGGACAAGGACGGAAACGCTCCATGCGTCCGTTATAAAACCGAAACCGTTTTACGCGACAAAGGTTTTTCTGTACTACGGCTCACAGGGCGCACCCGAGCTTTCGTTCAGCCGGGATGCCACGCATCTTGAGCTTAAAAGCGAGGACGCGATTGAACGCTATGTGAAGCGCGGGGAGAAACGCCTTAAAAAGAAAACCGACAGGGCGATAAAAGGCGGAGATGATTTTGTCAGTATGTCAAACTACGACTTTGAGGTGCTTTTCGACGCACTCGACAGGACGGATGAAGTCCAATACAGAACGCTTTTCACACCGCTGGCTCAGACCAACATGGTGGATTTGATACGCTCGAGGAGCGGATACGGCGATGATTTTAACTTCTTCAAGCAAAAACGCATGAATGTGATAACCACGGAACACAGTCAAGGAAGAGCCTTAAATCTCTGCCCGAGCAATTATGTTTCGTATTCGTTTGACGTGATACATAATAATTTTATAGAAAAAAACGCCGAATACTTCAAAAGCGTATATTTTGACTTTGCGCCGATTTGGGCGATACCGGTGTATCAGGAACGTCCCGTACATTCGCTTAAGCCGATACCGCCCGTTTCACAGATGTACTCACAGAAGGAGTATGAGGTGCTTGCAAATATTATCGGCAAAGAGGACATCGCGCATCCCGACACAAAGACAAACGTAATTATAAAGTCGGATTTTATCGGCTCGAAAGACGGCGCGGACGAGGTGCGTATAACGGCATATTCATATAATACCATACCGCGCATAGATATAATTCCCGTTTACGGCGGAGACGGAAGATGGCACGATGTAGAGGTGCCGTGGGATGAATATATACCGCTTGAAAGGCAGAGCAATTTCTTTATCTGCGATACTTTATCCGCGAAGAATAGAAATGTTATTGCAAGCCGAAACGGTTTGAGTATATTTAATTAAGGAGGAAAAGAAAATGGCTAACCAGCTCGATGAGCTCAATTCCGAAGTTAGGGAGGAAGGGCTTGACACGAACGTAATTGTTAAAAGAATCCCCGCAGAGGTGGGATTCGGCTCAAAGGTGTTTGAAATCTTTCTGTGGGTTATGGGAATACTTCCCGGGCTGATATTCCAGCTCATGAAGGTCAACGCGCAGAAGCATTTTGACCAGCTCCAGCAGAAAATACAGCGCAACGCCTCGCAGATAGACAACTACCTCGAACAGAGGGTAGTTGTGCTCAAAAACTGTGCGCGTCTGCTTGACAAGGCAATCGACCTCGACAAGAGTACGTTTGAGAATATTGCAAGATACAGGTCTGGAAGCGCATACAGCTTAGACGATGCAAGAAATGAAATAGGCGGTCAGCTCGAAACCATTTCGAGAGATATCAGTGTGGCAGTCGAAAATTACCCGGACCTTGAGGCGCACCGCGAAATTGCCGACGCTATGCAGCAGAATATGTATCTTCAGAGAGAAATTACCGCGGCGAGAGAACTCTATAACGATACAATTAACGAATGGAACAGAGACATTTTTGCATGGCCGACAAAGAAAATAGTTGCGGCCAAGAACGGATATACCACGCGTATTCCGTTTGTCGCGTCAAAGGAAATCAAAGAGCAGGCAAAAGGCGTGTTCTTCTAACGGAAGGCTCGTGATAAACATTTTTTATCACGAGCTTTTGTGCGTTTTCGGGGAGACTCCGTAAATGTAAGTTTTCTGCCGTGAAAAATTAAAAAATTTGTGCAATTTTTTACCGGATAAGTCTTGCATCGTACATCGATGTTTGGTATATTATACCTATAACAAATCAAAAACATGAGGAGGGCTATCTTAATGAAGAGGTACATAAGTCTGCTTCTCACAGTCGTTATGGTTATAAGCCTTGCGGCGATAACCCCTGCGTATAACGCTTCGGCTGCCGACTCGGTATCGGGCTCCGACGCGCTCGCTGCGCTCGGAATCGACACGTCCGCGGCGCCGGAGGGGTTTGACCCAAACGACAGTGAAAGCAATCCTTACGGGCGCAAAACTATTGCGGTTACCCCCGTTTTTGAGCTGTATACGGTCGGGCTCAATAAAGCTGTCAGCTATTCTGACGGCATTAAGCTTGACGACAGCACGGAACCGAATAACGGAAGCAATATTGTTGTAAAAAGCAATACCACGGCAACCGACGTACAGTTCAAATCATATCTGTACGGCGACCAGGCGTGGTCTGCGAAGACAACAGCCGCAATTCTCGGAAGCTCCAAGGAAAAAACACTTCTCTCCAAAGGAACGACGACATCTGAGGGAAGCTATGCTCAGATAAGCACGGGAACATATAATTCCGCCGTTGCAAAGCATCCTACCAAGGGTTACCTCACGGGTGCCGAGAATGCCTCCACACGTTTTTCCGACGGCACCTCGTATGCGATGTCAAGTGTTTCGGCAGGTAAGTTCAATGCCGAAAAGGATACATTGAAATCGCAGATTGCGATGGTCTACACGGGAAGCTACAGCAAAAACGGCGGTCTGTACCTGCGCTTCGGCGACGCCGTAAGCGGAAGTTACGGCACACCGCTTGAGCTTCTTTCGACGTCAAAGGAAATCGGAAACCCGACTCTTAAGAATGAAGCCGATGAAAGAACTCTCGCCGAGAATTTTGCAGAAAACCCGTATCAGCTAAAAAACTATCTGCACGTTGCGACGGGCGACTGGAACGGCGATGGTGTTGACGAGGTTGCGGTCTATATACCCGAAGTCGGAAACTCGCGAATTGTTGTATACGCACTTCAGACTACCGCATCCGACAGCAATGACGCATACAAGAATCCCTCAAAGTGGGGCGTCGCATGGACGTACTATCTCCGTGAGGGCTCGGTCGTTTCAAACATGGTCTCGCTCGTAAGCGGAGATGTTGACCAAGACGGTATTGACGACTTGGCGTGCACATGGGGCTACTACTATGGACCGAATCAGAATGTCGGCTCCCGTGCCGTAGTCATGTTCGGAGGAAAAGGAACTGATATCCTTAAGCGTTCTCAGGAATTTAGCCTCAACTACGGCTCAAGCAACATAATTCGTGCATCGTTCGTGTTCGGAGACCTGTCCGGAAGCGGTGAGGAGTGCCTCATACTCTGCGGTCAGTCAGACGCCGACTTAAAGTCGGGAAACGAGAACACCAGATACGTTGCGATGTACTCCTGGGACGGAAAGCAGTTTAACGCAAATTCAATCTATCAGAATTTTGACCTCTTCTCGAAGAAAGACGATGCTTATGTTTGGTCGGCAATGGGAGATAAGGTCCGCACGGGCAAAGCCGTTGACCGTTTCTATTCCCTCCCGCTCTGCGTTGCAAACACAGCGATTATCACGCGTCCGTTGTCAGAAGACGGCGGCGACCTTCTGTACTTTGACAGTCTTATAATCGCATATACCGATAAGGGGCTCACCATCGAGGAGTCATGGGATAACACCAAGGCAACTCCGGGCGGAAGCGATAAAGACTATGTTGAATATGAAGCGTCGGCAGGCGCGCTCACGGGCGATGACGCTGCGGGAACGCTTTTCACTATGACTCAGACAATGAGCACAACTGCGGAGAAGACCGCGTCGTATACAATGACGGGCTCTCACGAAGAACCGCAGTTTACCCGCGATTATTATTACAAGAACTGGTTCTGCAAGCTCTTTAAGAAGAAAACGTATTACTGGAGATTTACGGGATATAAAACCGTAGATGACACAAAGGAGGTAAATGTAGGCTACCGCGGATATGTTGCGGGCGATACATATATTACCACGGCAGACCGCTCGGAGAATTATCTGAACCTTAAGAAGGTAGACAGCTCTTATGCTCTGTGCCTTGCAAATACAGATAACGACTCCAGCTACATGAACTACACGGGCAAGCACTATTACACATACACAGACCCGAAGGTTTTGGCGGTTCTCGCATCCCCGCCGTATTTTGGCGACCTGCTTGAGCGCGACGACCTCTCGGGCAACTACCCCGAATCGACAACCACTTACGCAAGCTCAACAGGCAGCGGAAGCGGTTCGACGGGTTCAACGACGATTACAGCCGGCGCATATGTTTCATATGAGCAGGATTTGAAAGTATTCGGAGTAACGATAGCATCCATAGAAGCCGAAGCAACTGTTACGGCCGGCTTTACATGGGAGACCGAGAAGACATCAACTCTCGAACAGACAATTACTTACAGCGCAACATCGGGTGAGGATAAGGTTGCCTTCTACTCAATCCCGATGGAGATTTACGAGTATGAGTCGTACGTTCCGAACGGAAAAGGCGGATATGACAAGGTAGTTACAACCGTCAATATTCCGCACGAAGCGTCGGTGCGCCTGCTCAACCTTGATGATTACGAAGCAATCGCCAAGGATTACAGCATACTCCCGACCATTTCGGACGGTGTTCTGACACATACACTCGGAGACCCGTCCACATATCCGTCCGATACAAAGGGACATAAGGTTATTGCGGAGTATTCGGGAACCCCCGCAAAGGTCGGATTTACAAGCGCGGGCGGCGGCTCCACGATAACTCAGGAAATAGCAATGTCGAGCGAAAAGAGCAATGCTTATATCGGCACGGCGTCTATCGAGGCAAAGGCAGGCGCAGGCGCAGGCGGAGTTAAGGTCGGCGTTGTCGCGGGGTTTGAAGGCGGCGGCGGAACCGTAACCGTATCCACCTCGGGAAGCTCGTTCTCGGGCGAACTTCAGGATATGCCGAGCGAAGCGGAAGCCTACGGATACTCGATGAATTGGCGTATATTCTGCTATGAATATAAAGACAGAAATATGTCATTCCCCGTAGTCAGCTACGTTGTTACGGATGTTGCAAAACCGGCTCCGCTCCCGAAGAATTTCGAGCAGAACATGAGCGAGACAACAAGCGAGGCGGTAACGCTTACATGGACCTACGATAGACCTGTTTCCGGATTCCAGATTTACCGTTACTACGACTTCCCCGAAGGCTCGGGAAGCTATCGCCTTAAATACGTTCCGTTCAGCGCGGGAAAACTCAATTCCGACGGAACATACAGCTTCAGTTATACTGACGAAGGTCTGAGCCCGTACACGGAATACTTCTATCAGATTCAGACTCAGAGTGCATACAAACCTTATACAAGTATTTACAGCGAGCCTCTCTCGTGCCGGACAAAAACCGAGGTCGGATATCCCGACATCAAGATTGCCGGCCTTAACGAGGACGGAAACCTTGCCATCTACCCCGATGCTAAGGGCGTGGCTGTTGCAGAGGTTGCGGAAGCCGACAAATACAAGGGTCTGTCATATCAGTGGCAACGCTTAAACGGCGGAGATTGGTCTGATATTTCGGGCGCAAAGACAAATTCTTACACAATCCTCAATGCAAGCTCTGCGGATAACGGTGCTTACCGCTGCCGTGTAAACGCGATTTATTTTGACAATACGTCGCAGAAGGAGTTTAACATTTCGGCATACTCCGACGCATTTACAACGGCATACAGCAAGAGAACTCCGTCATCCGCACTCACCGTAAGTGCTAACACAAAGCAGGTTGGCCTGTCATCGGTAAAGAGCATTCATGCAGAAGTCAAGATGCACTCCGCAGACAAGGGCAGTGCAACGGCACCTACGGGAACCGTAACATTCACAATAAGCGGAACGGACTACGAATACAGCGAAACGGTTGCTCTCGCGGATTCGGGAAGCAAGACGGAAGTGTTTGACGGAGAAAGCAAGCACTATTCAACGGCTACGCTTGACGTATCCGGGCTTTCGGACGGCGCATACACGGTCAACACCTATTACAGCGGCGACCGCGTATTCAAAGACTATCAGACGACAATCGGCGAGATGGCGGTTATCGGAACTTCGACAACCGGCTACCGCCTGACTCTCAGCAAGAGCAATGACGGACACAGCATAACAAAGTTTACATACGGCGACCTGATTTACCCCACGCTCAAGTCGATAAGCGGAACGAGCGAAGGATATCAGGACGAGACAGAAGGCGTAACATTCCAAATCGCACAGGGAACTGCCTCAAACGCTCTTAATGCGGGAGACGCAGCACCGTCGGCAGGTGCGTTCACAGTTAAGGCTCTCAAAAACAACAAGGTTGTCGCCGAGGTTCCGATAACCGTTGAACCGCGTGAGGTGTTGATTCGCGCAGAATCGAAGGATAACATAAGCGCAAATGCAGTTGCGTCAAATCCGCCCGAAATTTCGGGAGAAAACCTTACCGAAGCCGAGCTTTCGGCGCTCAAGCTCACATGGACTGCGGTAAACTCCGCAGGCAATAAGACGGAGCTTGCAGACGGCGCACTTCCGGGTAACTACACGGTAACGCCGTGCAAGTCCGCAGATACGCCGGATGAGCTTTACAACAACTACAACATAACATTTGTTTCCGGAATATATACAATAATCGGTCAGACATTCCGCTTGACAGTAGATGCACAAAAGTTCACAGACGGAGCGGGACCACGCCCCGTAGGAACCGCCGGAATAAGCAGCACGGGCAAGTCCTATGACGATTATTCAAAGGGAACAATGGTACAGCTCTACGCACAGCCGAACGACGGCTATATGGTAGACCATTGGACGGTTCAGTTCGGTGATGAGGAACCGGAGGAGCGTTCGGGAGAGAGCGGAAATCCCAATATCCTCAATATTGAAACACAGGCGTCAACGACAACGATAAAGGTTTACTTCAAGGTAAAACCGCTTATACTCCAAGCATATACGGATTTCGGCGGTGAGGTCATCTGCGGAGACGAATACTTCACGACGGGCGCAAATGTAACCAGCGGCGCTGAGTATACGTTTACGGCAAAGCCTAAAGACGGATATCACTTTGTCGAATGGCAGCTCGGAGTTGAGGGAACATCCACAATATACCCCGAAGGCAAAGACAACGGCGACGGAACCAATACGATTGATGTATCGGTCGGCACAAATTCCATAACGCTGAAGGCTGTTTTTGCAAGGGACAGCTATAAGGTGAACCTTAGAGGCGATATAGTTGTGTACTATCTGCGTCAGAATCCGAGCGACCCGACGTCGAAAGTAAAAGTTTTCGTTACGAGCGGGAAGAGCGTTGAGGGAGACACGAAGCTTATTGCAGAGCCGAAGGTCGGTTATTTGGCGGCAGAAAATGCAAATTACATGTTCAACGGCTCCGATACCGGTATTTCCGGAACGGAAAAGTATGAGTTTACACTCCTTGAGGACAGCACAATATCACTTGAGACTCAGCGCGACAGCTTCGATGTCGAAACACGGACAGAGAACGGAAAAATCATAGTCAGCGTTGACGGCAAAGAAACGGAAGAGCTTTCGGGAATAAACGGCGGAAGCACGGTTGTGTTCACAGCCCGCGCAGACCGAGGCTACCGTTTCGGACACTGGGAGGTTGACGGCAATGTAGATTCCGAGTCGGGAGACGTTCTTACAGTAGCGGAACTCGGCGGGAAAATGACCGTTAAGGCCGTTTTTGAAGAGAACACAGAGCATACGGCAAAGGGTGCTGTAAGCCCCGATAACCGCGGTGTAATGTGCTACACACTCTATGACATTTACGGCGAGGTTGTCGGAGAAGAGGAAACTGAAATCCCCGCAGAAGGTCTTACGGTATATGAAGGCGAATCAATCCTCTTCAAGGCGAAACCCATAAGCGGTTACATGGTAGAGCAGTGGGTGCTTGACAATAAAAATGTCCTCGGAAACTCAAAGACATACCCCGACGGTAAGATTGAGGTCAAGTCCAAGGATATCGATGTCTTGGCATACCTTGTTGCTTCGTCAAACTATGAGATAAGCTTCATTGAAGGCAATTCAAACGGCAAGATTGAGGCAACTGCTGACGGAAATGAGATTGTATCGCAGTCGTCCGTCCCGGGAGGAAGCGACATCGTTCTGACGGCAACACCCGATTCCGGCTACATGGTAGACTATTGGACAGTCAGCTACTGCAAGCTCGGCGATACCGAAAACACGGATGCGTATGAAGTTGACGGTATTAAGTTCGTAAACCCCGTTTTGAATGTCGAGGGTCTGCGTAACCATGCGGTTTACAGAGTATTCTTCAAGGAAATTGAGACTAATGAAGTATCGGTTTCCGAAAACGGCGGAGGAAGCATAGGTATCACCTATGTAACACCTATTAAGCCGAGCGATGACGGCAGCCGTGCAAACGTTCTTTCAGAAAATGTCAGAGCGGACGGCGAGGTAGTATTGGAGCTTACCCCCGAAGCTAACTACGCAACAACTGAATTCATAATCAGAAAAGCACTCTCAAATGAGGCAAATTCCGATGCGGATATAGAAGTAAGCGTTAAGGACGGAGTGTATACGGCAAGGGTACGCAACCTCACTCAGGGAATATCGCTCAAAGCTTCTGATTTGTTCTACAGGACGTATGCAATAAGCGTTCCCGATGACGTAACATCCTCGCACGCACGCGCAGGTGCACGGGACGTGGTAAAACTTACGGTTAAGCCGTCCGCAAATTTCGCAACTTCAGAGGAAGTTTTGAAAAATGCAATAGCCTCAAAGGTCAATTCGGATGCGATTATCGACGTAAGCTCGGATAACGGTGTCTATACCGTCACAATCCGTGGTCTTGGTCAGGATGTGGCGTTTGACCACGAGGAACTCTTCTATGAGACATTTGCCGTAAATGTATGTGAAAATGTCAAATCATCTCACATACGCGCAAAAGAAGGAGAGGCGGTAAAATTAACCGTAACACCGGCAGAAAAGTATAATCTAAGAAAGCTTTCCGTAAGCGGTGCAACGCTTAACGAGCAGGTTTCTTCGGACAGACTTGAGTATACGTTCGCAATGCCGGCGTCAGACGTTACGGTAACCGCAGAGTTCACCTACCGCGGCGGCGGTGGAGGAGGCGGCGGTGGCGGCGGAGCTGCCCCGAATCCGACCCCCGCAACTCCGATGGAAGATGAAAACGATATTCTTAAGCTCAACGGCGAAAAGATTTCCGGTGAAATAAAGATTTCCAATGATTCGCTGTCCATAAACCTTAACAACGACAGCTTTAAGAACTTGAAGTTTATGGACAATTCGATCCTCAACATCGATATTACGGATAAAAAGAATATAGGTACGTTGATTATCAACAATCTTTCACCGAGTCTTATCAACAACAAATCGCTGATTCTTGACGTCAAGTTCAATCTGATAAATGTCAAGCTCGATGCAAACATCATCAATAACATGGCAAACACATCGGGTGAGAACGGAAAACTCACGCTCAAGATTAACGATATAATGCGCTCCGAACTTACGGATAAACAGAGCAATTCCGTTCCGCGCATAAGCAAGATAATGGATATCTCGATTATTTCCGCCGACAAGAACGGTACGGATATCAATATTCATAGCCTCGGCGGTATTGCGGAGATAGAAATCCCGTATACACTCAAGGGTAATGAGAAGGCCGAGAATCTTGTTGTTCATTATCTGACGGACGACGGAAAGCTCGAAACTGTCGGATGCAGATATGACGCAGAGCGCAAGATTGTGATTTTCAAAACAAATCACTTCTCAAAATTTGTCGTAATGAATGAATACAGCAAGCAGTTCTCCGATGTATCGTCCTCCGATTGGTTCTACTCATCGGTAAACAATGCACTCGAGTCAGGCTGGTTTAACGGACTCAGCGCAACAAAGTTCGCTCCGTCCGCAAGCATGACCCGTGCAATGCTCGTTCAGGTGCTCTACCGAATGAGCGGTGCGAAGGCTCCGGCAAATAAGTCGGCGTTCTCCGATGTATCGGCAAACGCATGGTATGCGGACGCAGTTGCATGGGCTTCCGAGAACGGAATCGTAAAGGGTTATTCAAACGGCAAATTCGGTGCAGACGACGTTGTAACGCGTCAGCAGATGGCGGCAATTCTTTACCGCTATGATACATTTGCCGGCAATGCCCCGAAGTCCGAGTCGAAGCTCGGCACATACAAGGACGCGAAAGAGGTTCAGAGCTGGGCATACGACGCGATGAGCTGGGCAAATGCGGAGGGTCTTATAAACGGCACAAGCGCATCGACTCTCTCGCCAAACGGCAACGCATCGCGCGCTCAGGTTGCAACAATCCTCAGCCGTTATGCGTACAGCGAAAAGTAAATAAGTGCAAAAAAATCTGCCGGCAAAGCCGGCAGATTTTTTTGCTTATTAAGTTATATTTCCGAATTTCTGTATATTTTCATTATTCCGTCAAGTACATCCATATGCGAGAAATCCTTGTTATAAATTATTCGTGTTTCGCGCACCATGCTAAGATTTTCTATCGGGAGTGCAGTCAGTTTTCCTTTGTTCAACTCGTCCATGCAGGCACTGCGCGGAAGTATTGACACGCCGAGATTTTTGCGTATAAGGTCTTTTATTGTCGCAATGTTGTCAACTTCGAGCGTGATGTCAAATTCGGTTACCGAGACGTTATTGTTCTCGAGAGCCGATTCGAATAATATCCGTGTTGCCGACGCGGGCGTCCGCAAAATCATCTTCTGCTTTCGCAGACTGTTTAGCGTTACAATTCCCTTTTTTGCGAGCGGATTGTTGTTCGATATTATACACATAAGATAATCGGTATCAAGTATGGTTGAAGAAAAGCTCGGATTGCTGTAAGCTCCGTCAACTATCGCTATGTCTATTTCGTAATTTTCAAGCATATCATAAAGATTATTTATGGTATCAGTAAAAAGTATTATCTTTATACCGCTGTTTCGGTTGCTGTATTTTGCAAGAGATTCTGCCGTGCGGTTACTCTCTGACGTATGGGTAATTCCTACTCGAAGAACGGAAACACACCTTTCCGAATTTGAAATTTCCGTGTACATTTTTTCATTCAGAGACTTTAATCTTCGGGCATATTTCAGAGCTATTTCGCCCTGCTTTGTGAGCTTTAGCCCGTCTTTGCCGCGAATAAAGATAGGTGCGCCTATCTCCGTTTCAAGCTGCTTGATGTGATGACTCACCGCGGGCTGAGTCATTGCCAGCTTTTCGGCGGCACGCGTAAAGTTCCCGTGCTCGGCAACGGCGAGCAGGGTTTGCATTTTGCTGTCCAACATACTATCACCATTATAAATAATTATAGTAGTTTAAAAAACTATAATTTGATTTTATTGTGCCTTAAGTATATCATACTAATATAACATTTTTCAAGCAGGAAAATTTTTCCCGCGGTTTATTTTTTTTGGAGGGCAGATTTTATATGATACCGTCATTATACGAAGCACTCAGAATAACGTCTCCCGTTTCACAGATAATCATTTCAACGTCCGTCATGCTGTTCGGGGGATTTCTTGCCACCCGTGCAACAAAAAAACTGCATTTGCCGAATGTAACGGCATATATACTTGCGGGAATACTGCTAGGGCCGTTCTGCTTAAATCTCGTTCCCGAGAGTATAGTCCGCGGAACTGATTTTATTGCAGATATCGCGCTTGCGTTTATCGCGTTCGGAACGGGGGAATTTTTCAAGTTTTCAACACTCAGAAAAAACGGAATGAAAGTCGTTATAATAACCGTGCTGGAGGCGTGCCTTGCATCTGTTGCGGTGTTTGTGGTTGTATATAACATTCTCGGACTTGATTTGAATTTCTCAATAGTGCTCGCGGCGCTTGCCTCCGCTACCGCGCCCGCATCAACGGTAATGACGATACGGCAGACCCGCTCAAAGGGTGATTTCGTCGATACACTTTTGCAGGTGGTCGCGCTTGATGACGTTGTCGGACTTATCGCGTACAGCATCGCAATTTCAGTCGCGCTTGCTTCTGCAACGGGTGTGTTCCACGCATCGAATATAATCCGTCCGATACTGACAAACCTTGCGGTTTTTGCGCTCGGAAGCCTTTTCGGACTGGTTTTGAAGCTGCTTCTTCAAAAGCGCTCGACAGATAACCGACTCATAGTTTCGATATCGCTTCTGTTTGCTTTCTGCGGAATATGCACGCTGTTTGACGTTTCACCGCTTCTCGGATGTATGGCGATGGGTATGGTCTATATAAATACAACGAATGATGAACGGCTCTTCAAGCAGTTAAACTATTTTTCCCCGCCTATTCTGCTTTTGTTTTTCGTCCGCTCGGGAATCAATTTTGACCTCGGCGCACTTGTCGGAAATTCGGAAAGCATAGGGAGTGTGCCCCTTATAACGGTCGGAGTAATATATTTCATAACGCGTATTGTCGGAAAATACGGCGGTGCATTTCTCGGATGTGCATTGACAAAGAAAGAGAGTCTTGTGCGAAATTACCTCGGGCTCGCTTTGATTCCGCAGGCGGGAGTTGCAATAGGGCTTGCGGCAATGGGCGCGAGAACGCTCGGAGGCGAAACGGGTACGGCACTCGAAACAATAATTCTCGCGTCGAGTGTACTCTACGAGCTCATCGGTCCCGCCTGTGCAAAGCTCTCGCTTTATCTTTCAAAATCATATTCGACAAAGCTTGAGGATATAGTTCCCGAACCTGAAATTTCTGAGGATATACCAAAGAAAACAGACGTCGAGCTTTTGATAGAACGTATAAATGCCATACAGAGCGGGCTTCCCGAGCATAACGACCCGTATTATGAAGATGAGGATGCATTTACGGCCGCCGCGGAAGAACATTTTTCAATGGCAAATGCCGGATTATTGCAGAAAAGGAGAAAAAGTTTATGACGGATATCATTTCATCGGCTTTGAATTTAGACCCTATTGCCAATATGCTCGGAATGTGGGCAAAAACGCTCGGTGTGTACTCTGTGCTCCTGCGCATAACAGTCGTGGTAGTGCTCGCGTCGGTAATCGGCTGTGAGCGCTCAAGCAAGCGCCATTCCGCAGGCCTGAGAACTTTTATCCTGATATCGTTTACCTCAACGGTATCGATGATTCTCGACATTTTCCTTATGCAGTCGTGCAATTTGAAAATACCGATACTCTCGGCGTCAGTGCTTATAGCTGCGGCGCTCATAAGCGTAAACTCGATACTTTTCAGCTCCAGAAATCAAATTAAAGGTCTTACAACCTCGGCGGGGCTGTGGGCATGCTGTATACTCGGGTTCACGGCAGGCGCGGGACTTTATACAATTACAATCATCGTCTTTTTGTTTCTGCTTTGTATTCTGGCGTGCTTTCCGTCGTTTGAAACATATTTGAAGAATCGCTCAAATCATTTTGAAATACATCTTGAGCTGAAACGCTGTGAATACCTCCGCGACTTTGTAACGGTAAGCAGACGCCTCGGGCTCAGAATAGACGATATAGAATCAAACCAGGCCTATGCAGGCTCGGGGCTCAGCGTGTATACAATAACATTTACCATTTGCAGTGCGGAGCTGAAAAAGTATAAGACGCACAGGGAAATAGTAGAAGCTTTGAGTTCGCTCGATTATATATACTATATTGAAGAAATGAGATAGAAAACCGAATGTATGGGGCGCGGAGTAAAAAATATTTACTTTGCGCCCCTTCACATAATATTACCTATATATTTTTTTCGGGAAATAGTGTAGAATTATGTAAAACGAATTTGTATTAAAAGGTGTCTATATATACAGAGGGGGTTGCGATATGGAAGATTCTAAAATCATCGACCTGTATTGGCAGCGCTGTGAATCGGCAATTTCCGAGACGGCATTGAAATACGGCACATATTGTCTGAAAATTTCCATGAATATTCTAAAAAACAGAAACGACGGTGAAGAATGTGTGAATGATACATATATGCAGACCTGGAATGCAATACCGCCCGAACGCCCGAGTTGCTTTTCGGCATATCTTGCCAAAATAGTGAGAAATCTATCCATAAACAGATATCGCTCCCTCCATGCGGAAAAGCGTGCGGGGGACAGGTTTGCAATGTCGCTTGACGAGCTTTCCGAGTGTGTTCCGAGCGGCGCGTCATACTCGCAGAGCGATGTCGATTCTATAGGGGACGCAATAAACAGCTTCCTCAAAACCCAGCCCGCAGATTCGCGCAAGGTATTTGTAAGAAGATATTTTTACTGCGACGCGGTTTCTGATATAGCCGACAGATTCGGCTTCACGGAGGGGAAAGTAAAATCCACGCTTTTCAGAATGCGCGAAAAGCTGAAGCTACATCTTGAGAAGGAGGGTATAGCCGTATGAACAGCGAAATATTGATGGACGCCGTGGGAAAAATAGACGATGAATTTATAAGGGAGGCGGAAAGCGCATCGCCTCATAAGGTGTTTAAGACACCGCGTATTATTGCCGCTGCCGCGTGCCTTGTCGTAATCGTTTCATCGGCGGTGTACATATCCCAAAACTATGATATTTTTGACAAGGAAGCACAGATAGTCAAAGTACCGAGAACCTTTGAGGACAGCAACGAAATATTTCCGAACATTACGAACGGGAATATTCAAAACGAGCCTGAGGTGCAGGAGGAGACGAAAGAATCCGCTCAGGAAAAAAATGAGAATGATGCGAAGAAAAAGAGCTCCTCAAAACAGCAGAATAAGAAAACTGTGAAAGATCAGGTTCCAATCGAAAAGGAAGCGGCAGCGGTTGGAAAAAATCAGCCTGAGACATATTCCGAGAAAAAAACAACGGACGATGTACCATCAATGGGAGCCGGAGAAAGATCAGTCCCTACGCCGGAACCGCACTCCTTAAACGGGAAAAACGGTGCACAGACCATTGCGGAATCCGTCCGAATACCGCAAGAAGATGAAGAACAATCTTCAAACGGTGATACGGTGTTTAAATCGGCGGGATTGACGTATTCGGAGTATTCCGATGATGCGTATTCATGTTTCGGAGACGGATATTCGCTCTCGGTTTATCACTTGGCAGACGCGGATAAGGCGCTTGAGTTTTCCGAAATACTCGCAAACGATGTCGAAAGCACGGAATGTGAGAGATACGACATAATTCTTGTTGAGTTTGAATCAGACGACTGCTCGCTCATATCCGTTTCCGGGGACAGTGAGCCCGTCGGAGAGATAACCGATAAAACACTTACAGATTATAGCGCACGCATTTTACACAGCAAATAAAAAAACGCCCCGCTCATCAGGTATGAGCGGGGCGGGTTTTTTATCTTTTTGAGATTTTCCCCGAAACTGCGGGAATGAGCAATAAAAACGCGAGAATCGGAAGCCATTCGGCAAAGCTTTCAACAGTAAACTCAAACGCACCGCCGAAGAAAAGATTCGACGCAAGGCGGGAGAACAGCTCTGTCATCATGACGGACATTCCGAGAAAACAAGAGAATACCGTGAGCCGGCTCGCGCATTTTCCGAGTACATTCGCCGATATTCCGTACGCAATAAGGAGAACGAAGATATAAGCAAAAACCGCAAATACATAATCTGCGAGTATCGGGTCGGGAATTTTATCGCGGAAGAGAAGAACGAGCAGATAGCACGCCCAAAATACGGGTACGACCGCGAAAACGCAGTAGCCGGCGCTGTCTCTTTCGCGCATTCCGTATTTTCCGAGAGCAAAGAGCGAAACCGAGCAGTATACGGAGAGAAGCGCAAGAATGAGCGTTGTAACCATAAACCCGTTTTGGAGCTCAATGAACTTGAGAAACGCAAAAAAGAGGACGATAACCGCAGAAATGAAAAATGATGCGCGTATAAATCTGTCGTTGCGGGGGGATGTGCTCACGTCACAGTCCTTTTTCGTCAACAATGCAAATGCGACTGCGCCGACAAAGGAAAAGGCAAAGCAAATCAGGAGGGCAATCGTTTCGGGCTCACCGCGAAGGAGAATCCCCGTTTCGGAATCAAATGCAGAAACGAGCTGTTTCCCGCGGAAAAGCGCGCCCAGAATACCGAGAAAGAATGCTGAGAGCAAGTAAAACGGATATGTCTTTCTATTCATGAAATCACACCTATCTTTCGGAAATTGGTATGTACTTCTTATCACGCGAAGAACATTTATAAGCGGGACGGATAATTCGTCCGCCTGTCATTGCCTCTTCGATTCTGTGGGCGCAGAGACCCGCAACGCGCGCCACCGCAAAAATCGGGGTGTACAAATCCTCGGGTATTCCGAGCATCTGATAAACCATACCCGAATAAAGGTCGACGTTTGCGCAGAGCGGTTTATCCGAACCCTTGACTTCGCGGAACACTTCGGGAGTGAGCCTTTCCACGGATTCTATAAGCTCAAAGCATTTGAGGAACTGCGGGTTTTTCTCGGCAAGCTCCTTGGCGTGCTTTTTGAGAATAACCGCACGCGGGTCTGATTTTGTGTAAACGGCGTGCCCCATTCCGTAGATTTTTCCGCTTCCGTCGCCCGCCTCGCCGAGCAGGATTTTTTTAAGATAAGAACGCACCTCATCGTCATTATCCCAGTGCTTGACATTTTTCTCAATGTCCTTGAGCATATCGACAACCTGCTTGTTCGCTCCGCCGTGGAGCGGGCCTTTGAGCGAGCAGAGCGCGGCGGCTATTGCCGAATATGTATCCGTTCCTGTGGAGGAAAGAACACGGCAGGAGAATGCGGAGTTGTTTCCTCCGCCGTGCTCCGCGTGGAGAATAAGGCATATATCAAGAAGCTTTGCTTCCTGCTCCGTATATTTTCTGTCGGAGCGTGTGCAGTACAAAAGCGTTTCCGCGGTAGAAAGATGCTCCGGCGGAATATGAAGATACATACTTTTATTTTCGTAGTAATGACGCTTTACCTGATATGCCTGCGCCGCAATTATCGGAAGCTGTGCAATCAATGAAAAGCTCTGGCGAAGCATATTTTCAAGCGAGGTATCGTCTGCGTTCGGGTCATACGAATACAGCGCAAGTATGCTCCTTGCAAGCTTGTTCATTATGTTGTTGCTCGGAGCCTTTATTATCATGTCCTCCGTAAAGTTGCGGGGGAGCTCGCGATAGGAGGAGAGCATATCTTTAAACTCTTCGAGCTGACTGCTTGTCGGGAGTTTGCCTATCAAGAGAAGGTACACTACCTCCTCAAAACCGAAGCGGTTTTCGGCAGTAATGCTTTCAACAATGTCCTCCACGTTTATGCCTCGGTATGTAAGCACGCCGTCGATAGGCGAACGCTCATCATCGACGACGCTGTATCCGCGGACGTTTCCTATCTGCGTGATTCCCGCAAGAACGCCTGTGCCGTCCCTGTTTCTGAGACCGCGCCTTACGTTCGGATTATTAAAAACCTCAGGGTCTATTCTGTTATTATTTCTGAAGTCCTCGCATATGCTCTTAAAGAAAGTTCTGTGCGGGGATGTATTATTATCGGACATGTCTCGACCTCCGTAAGTATAATACACATATTCTATATTATTTAAAGAAAATAGTCAAGAGAAAGGATGTTTTGACAATGAAACGATTTGCCGTTCTGTGCCTTGCGATATGGAGTCTTATTTTTATTATACCGCTTTTCACCGTGAGCGGGAAAAACAGAGAAATTCCCGAGCTTCCGATACCGACGGCGGAAGCCGAGCAGAGAGCAAAAACCGACTCCGAGGTTGAGGTGAGCCTGAACTATAACGGGAGTGTCATAAAGCTTCCGCTGAATGAATATCTGGAGGGTGTGGTCGCGGCAGAAATGCCTGCGCTGTTTCCGGAGGAGGCCCTGAAAGCGCAGGCCGTAGCCGCAAGAACATATACTATGAAAAAGCTTGCCGCCGCTCCCGCAACCGTGCATAACGGCGCCGCCGTGTGCGATAAACCGTCTCATTGCAAGGCATATGCCCCGCTTGCATCGCACGCGTCTGCGTGGAGCGGTAAGACGGAAGAATACACGCAGAAGATAAAAAACGCGGTAGCGGAAACAGACGGCGAAATACTGCTGTATAACAATGAGCCTATAACCGCCGTGTTCCACTCCACGTCATCCGGAAAAACCGAGAACGCAAAAGATGTATGGGGCGGCGATGTGCCGTATCTTGTAAGCGTTGAGAGCAAGGGCGAGGAGGACTCCCCGCGCTATAAGGATGAGAAAAGCGTTACATACGACGAATTTAAAACTCTGTTCTCAAAAGCTCATCCGAACGCCGTCTTTGATGAAAACCCCGAAAATTGGTTCACCTCCGTCTCGCGTTCTTCGGCAGGCGGGATTAAAACTATAAGCGTTGCGGGCGTTTCGGTGAAGGGAAGTGAGCTGAGAAGTCTCCTGTCGCTCAACTCCACAAACTTCACAATAGCCGTGCGCGACGGTAAAATTACATTCTCGTCGCGCGGATACGGCCATGGCGTCGGCATGAGCCAATACGGCGCACGGGCAATGGCGCTTTCCGGAAAAAACTATGAGGAAATACTCAAAAGCTACTATACGGGCGTAACTTTAGGAAAAATAAGCCAAAAAAAGGGTTCATAATCGCGGAATACTGTGGTATAATGAAACTTGAAGAACTAAAGGAAGTGCGGTTGATATATGGATATATTGTCAATAATAGAAAAATTGTCCGAAACTCCTGCACCGTCGGGATTTGAACATACCTCCGCGAAGAAAACGGAGGGGCTTTTTTCGCGCGTTTTTGATACGGTTGAGCGAGACAGATTCGGCAATGTCTACGGTATCAGAAAGAGCGGGATAAGCGGGGCAAAATGCCTTCTGCTCGACGCGCACAGCGACGAAATCGGCCTGATAACAACAGGCTCGGAAGACGGCTTTCTGACATTTAACGCTATCGGCGGTGTTGACCCGAGGATTCTGCCCGCAAGCGAGGTTGTCGTTCTCACGTCTCCGCCGAGATACGGCGTTATCTGTGCATCTCCCCCGCATCTGCAAACTGCGGAGGAAATGGAAAATTCACTTAAAATCGAGGATTTGTATATAGATGTCGGTGCGGAGAGCGATGAAGTACACGCGGGAACTCCCGTCGTATTCTCATCGGAATGCGTAAAGCTGAAAGGCAGCAGTATCTCGTGCCGTGCGCTGGACGACAGGGCAAGCCTCGCCGCGCTTCTGTATGCGGTTTCCATGCTCAAAAACAAGAAAATTCCGCTTGATATCGTGCTCGTTGCAAGCACGCAGGAGGAACTCGGCTGCCGCGGGGCAAAAATCGCGGGATATAAAATAAACCCCGATTTCGCACTTGTTATGGACGTTACCCACGGCTCTACCCCCGGAGTTGACAAGGGTCTCACATTTGACTGCGGCAGCGGAACGGCAATAGGCGTCGGAGCAAATATAACAAAAAAGCTTTCGGACAAGCTTATATCGATAGCAAAGGAAAAGCGCATACCGCACACAATAGAGGTATGCCCGCGTGATTCGGGAACTAATGCGTCAAGCATACAGACTGCGCGCGAGGGAATAGCAACGGCGCTTCTGTCAATACCGCTGAAGTATATGCACACGCCCGTCGAAACGCTTAAAAAAGCGGATATTGAGTCTGCGGCGAGACTTACCTATGAATTTATTCTCGCGCTTGCGTCGGGAGGTGTTTTCCGTGATTGATATGCTGAATAAGCTCTGCCTTATCTGCGGAGTTTCGGGAAGAGAAGAGCGCGTCCGCGAATATATAAAAAGATATGCGGAGCCGTTTGCCTCGGAAATCCGCGGGGATACGGCGGGGAACCTCTTCGTATTTGTAAAGGGCGAAAAACGCAGAAATAAAAAACTGATGGTTTGTGCGCACATGGACGAGATCGGAATGATAATCAACGGCATAACCGATGACGGATATCTCAAGTTTGCCTTCGCAGGCGGAGTTGACAGACGCGTGGCAATAGGAAAGCGCGTGCTGGTCGGAGATAAGGAGCTTCCGGGCGTTATCGGAATACGCGCTGTCCATCTCACAACACGCGAGGAAAGAAAGAAAACTCCGAAGCTCTCTGAGCTGTATATAGATATCGGATGCGACAAAAAAAGCGAGGCGGAAAAACTCGTAAGCCTCGGCGATTGGGCGGCATTTGACAGCAAACCGCGCCTGCTCGGGAAAAACAAAATAAAAGCCCGTGCGCTTGACGACAGGTTCGGCTGTGCCGTAATGATGAAGCTCATGTCTGAAAAACTTAAGTACGACACATGGTTTGTCTTTACCGTACAGGAGGAAGTCGGCTGCCGCGGGGCCGTCTCCGCATCATATTCGCTCTCCCCGCAGATTGCGCTCGTGTTGGAATCGACAACGGCGGCGGACACCCCCGCCGCGCAAGGCGCGTCCCGCGTTTGTACGCAGGGCAGGGGCGCGGTAATCGGGTGCATGGACCTCGGCGCAATATATGATAAAAAGCTCTTTTCCGTTATGCGCTCTCTCGCGGAAGAAAACGGCATAAAATGGCAGATAAAGACACGCGTCGCGGGCGGAACGGACGCACAGAAGGTCATCGTCTCGCGTGCGGGAGTGAGGACAGCCTCGATATCAATACCTACAAGGTATATACATTCGCCTTCGTGCGTTGCAGATATCCGTGATATAGAAGCGTCGCTCGCGCTTGCCCGCGAATTTGTAAACTGTGATGAGGAGAAATTCTGATGTACGATATATTAAAAAGACTGTGCGGGACAAGCTCTCCGTCGGGATTTGAGCAAAAAACCGCAGAAGAAATAATAAACATTGCGGAAGCGCTCGGACTTTCCTGCGAAACCGACGCGCTCGGGAATGTGATTGTCCGCAGGAGCGGAGTCGGCAAATGCGTCATGATAGACGCACACATGGACACAACAGGCTTTCTCGCGACCTATACAGACGAAAACGGGTTTGTAAGATTTGACATGATAGGAGGACTGTCCGTAAACGATTTCTGCAATACGCCGATAAAATTCTTAAACGGTACGCGCGGAAGCATATCGTTTGAAACGGGAAGCGATGAAAAAAAGCGAAAAACCGATTCGTTCTATATCGATATCGGCGCCGACGGTGCCGACAGTGCAAAGCGCCTCGTAACGGCGGGGGATGCCGCAGTATTCTCCGAAAAGCTCAGAAAGCTTGCCAAAAACAGAATATGCGGTCCGTATCTCGATAACAGGCTCGGCTGTGCGGTCGTGCTTTCCGCGCTCTCAAAGCTCGACAAGTGTCAATATGACGTATGCGCCGTTTTCTCCGTACAGGAGGAAGTCGGGTGCCGCGGTGCAAAAACCGCTGCATACGCCGTTGAAGCGGATTACGCAGTCGTGGTGGATGTAACGGATTCAAACGATACCCCCGGATGCAAAACGAAAAGCGATGTCAAGCTCGGCTCGGGCGTTGCTATAAAGATAATGGATACGGAGGCGATAGCGCATCCGATGATTGTTTCTGCCCTGTGCGAAACTGCGGAGCGGGAGAAAATTCCATACACGCGTGATGTAGTGTCCGCGGGCGGGACAAATGCGGGAAGCATACACCTCACCCGCTCGGGAATCCCGACAGGAGGAATAAGCATCCCCGTGCGCTATATGCACTCGCCGTGCGAGACCGCCGACTTGAGCGATGCGGAAAACGCGGAAAAGCTTCTCGTCTCCGTTCTTGAAAACCATGCGTTTATGTTCTGAGGTAAGAAGTATGAATGATATGTTCTCACTAAAAGGAAAAACAGCACTCGTAACGGGAGCGGCGCACGGCATCGGGTTCGCAATAGCCGCGGCGCTCGCGCGCGCGGGCGCGGACGTTGCCGTAAACGTACACCGCGAAGAATCCCTTGCGCAGACGCTTGATGAATATAAAAAAGCCGGAGTTTCCGTTTGCGGATATGTCTGCGACGTAACCGACGAAACCGCGGTCGGGGAGCTCGTTAAAAACATTTCAAGAGACATCGGGGATATAGATATTCTTGTCAATAATGCGGGAAAAATAATGCGTGTGCCAATGTGCGATATGAAGACGGAGGATTTCAAAAGCGTTGTTGAAACTGACCTGACAGCTCCGTTTATCGTGTCAAAAGCAGTTATTCCGGCTATGATAAAAAACGGAGGCGGAAAAATAATAAATATCTGCTCCATGATGAGCGAGCTCGGGCGCGAAACCGTCTCCGCCTATGCCGCGGCAAAGGGCGGGCTTAAAATGCTCACCAAAAATATAGCTGCCGAGTACGGAAAATACAACATACAATGCAACGGAATCGGGCCGGGATATATCGCAACACCGCAGACGGCACCGCTGCGGGAGAACGGGCATCCGTTTAATGATTTTATAATATCAAAAACGCCTGCCGAGCGCTGGGGAACGCCTGAGGACATGGCAGGCCCCGCGGTTTTCCTCGCATCGGGTGCGAGTGATTTTGTAAACGGGCAGATTCTTTATGCCGACGGCGGAATACTTGCGTACATAGGCCGTCAGCCGTAAATTATAATAAAAACCGTTCCGCATATCTTTGCGGAACGGCTTTTTCGTATTCTCATTTCTTCCGCTTGACTTCAAAAACCCCGCCGAGAAAATAGTCCTGAGTAAGCACCATGTTCGGGTATATCTGAATCAGTTCTTTTCGTACCTTCTGAACCTCCGAAAGAGTTTTTCCGTAATATCTCTTGAAGATTCTGTTCATATACGATATACTCTCAAACCCGCAGCGGTCTGCAATGTAGTCGAGCGAATATGTTCCGAATGTTACAAGGATGCGCACATGGGATATTCTTATCCGCTGTGCGTATATGGCATATGTGGTTCCGACCGTTTTCCGCATGAGACGGTAGAAGGTCGTCTGGTTAAAGGCAGAAATACAGAGCAGTGTTTCGAGATATATTTTATTCACAAAATTTTCGTTTATATATTTTATCGACTCCATTATGGGGTAGAGCTGGTTGTCGATGGCATTTCGTGCCCATACAGCCTGTTTTTCGGATATCCTGAGTTTTGAAAAAGAAAAAAGCGACAAAACACAGTTCCGAATTGTGGCCATATTCGCCTCGCTGAAATTTCTTGTATAATCAAACGATGCGAGCGTCTTCAGAGTCTTTTCCGCTTGCCGGCGTTCCTGTCCGCGTATGCAGACGCAATACTGCCCGGCAGTCTTTAAAAATTTTTGCAGAAACATATACTGCATCATGTTTTCGTAGAACCTGCCACCCTCAAGATTCTTGAAGAACCAGTATGTTCCCTCAACGCACGTCAGTGTAGCGGGACAGTCGGTGTAGATAGCGTGGAAAACGCCCGACGGAACAAATACAATCGAACCCGGTTTGCAAATATATTGCGTTCCGTCAACACTATGAATGTATTCTCCGGACGAACAATACCAAAACTGAGGAAAATCGTGATAATGCAGAGGCTCGGTTTTCTCGGAAAAAACGCGCTCGCGCACCATAAAGTGAAGCGGGTATTCCCTGAACCTGTCATACATGGGTGAAGAAATAAAGTGACGTATCTTTATTGACTCGCTGTTTGGAATATCATTCATATCATCACCGCCGTGCTTAATATCGTGCATAAATTATAACATTTTTGCTGAAAAAAGTCCATATATTTTGAATTAATTTTTTTGTAAAAAGTTTAAGATAGTTCGTCCTACACCGATTGCATATGATAAAATACAGGTAATGATAATTGTACTGGGAGGTATACTATGTTCAGGAAAACATTGTGCCTTATTTTGGCACTAACGCTGATAATTTCGGTTGCGCCGACAATCACATTTGCGGCAGACAACAATATTGTCTATGAATTTTCAAGTGCGTCAATGGACAACCCGTATAATAAAGCAATGACGGAGTGGACGAATCTCCGTGATTTCGAGGTTGTTCCCGAAGAAGGCACGGACAGACTCAAGGGCAATCGTCTTACGACGAATAAGCTCGAGGAGTTTGGAAATCACGCGATTTTCCAGATAGAAACAACCGGAAGCCTGTGGACGGCTACCGCAAACGGAACAACACCGTATGCGTCGGTCTTTACAATGAAGGTTCAAGTGCCGTCTGAGGGCTGGTACGGAGTAAAGCTTCAGGGAGCGGTTTCGCAGTACGGAGCTGACTACTACATATATGTAAACGACCAGTATGCAGGCCTTTACAGCTTCTACACCGAAGATACGAGCGCAAACTGCTTTGCAAGCGAGGAAAAATCGCTCAACACTCTCTATCTCACGCCTGATTCCGAAGGAAAAGTAAAAATTAAGCTCTGCCTTGCAAATAAGCGTACATACTACGCGGGACGCGCATATCTTTATAGGATAACGCTGTCGCCCGTAAGCGGGGATGTAACCGTTGCAGGAATCGAGAGCACTGCACCCGATTCATTAAAGCTCGGCGAGAGCGCCGAATTTTCATCAAAGGTAAGAATGTCGGACGGAACGCTCAGAAGCTTTAACGGCTACACGGCTGACGCATCCGCCGATGCGGATAACGCATTTGCGGTAGCCGCGGGCAGCAGCGTAAGCCTCACAAAGACATCTCCCGAATATGCACATGACGGCGAATATACGGCGTCTCTTGCAACAGTATCGGCAGGCGATGCCGAAATAAAAACCACCGCAACGGTCGGCGGAGTCAAGTACTCGGAAAAGAAAAGCGTCTGGGTTTTAAATGCAGATGGGACAACTCCGAGCTTTACAATACTCTTTGACAAGAACAACTTTAAGTTTAACGATAAGGAACGTCCGTCAGCCGATTGGGAGACAATAGGCTTTGACATCGTTCTCGACAAGACAGCAAATTACATTTTCCGCTCATACGGAATGAAGGTAGACGGCGGAGAGTACGGCATTATTTATCCGCAGGCCGTTCAGACGCGCTCGGGCCCGTATTCCGTTTGGTACAGCGAAGTCCCTGGCACTGCGAACCGTATAAACAATATGTTCACAATCAGCAAAAACATTCCCGAAGCGGGATATTACGATATAGATTTCCGCGGATTTAAGTGGTATGCGGGTTCGCAGTATTCCGTTTATGTTGACGGAAAGTACGCGGGCGATGTTAACAGCTATGACAAGGATTCAAATCCTTCGATAACGTTCGGAGATGTTCAGAATCTTAACAGACTCTATCTCCCGAAGGGAAAAGTTGAGATATCTTTCTGCTCGAGAAAAGCATATTACGACACTGCACTTTTCCTTCCGTATTATCTCAAATTCACGCCGGCATCGGAATACACCGTCTCCGGAATTACATCGGATATCCCCGCAACGCTTGAAAGCGGAGCGAGCGTGAACCTGACGGCAAGCGTAAATATGTCGGACGGAAGCCTTCGTCAGTTTGGATATCTTCTCGACGGAAAGAGTGAAACAGACCCTGCAAACATAATTAAAGTGACATCCTCGGCAAGCGACATCGTCGCAGTGTCGAACGTCGTATGCGTAGAACCGCAGACCGCAAAGGATTTAACACAGGTTATAAATCCTGCCGTAACAAAATACACACTTATGGCGGGCAAGGCGGGAAGCGCCGATATTATGGTAACGGCCGTAGTGGACGGAAAAGAAACGAAAAAGACTGTAAGCGTAACTGTTCCGTCTGCAGACCCGAGCGAGGAAGCTCCCGTTGCAAAGTTCATGGCGGCGAGCGAGGGCGCAGACGCAAAAATAACAACTAACATCACAGGATACACAAAAGGCACGGTTGCCGATGTTGACCTCGGAACAAAGGTGTCCGTAACGGCGGAGGACGCAGAGGGCTACACGTTTAAATATTGGAAGACCAACGCAGGCTACGTCTCCGCAAATAAGACATTCACATTTACAATGGCAAGTAACACGGCACTGTTTGCCGTATATGAGAAGAACGATGAGACAAGCGGAATAAAGGTCGATTTCTTCAACGGAAACGGCGAGCTTATTGAGACAAGAAGCGCAGAAGAGGGAGCACTGCTCTCCGCAGTGGGTTATCCCGGCAATCCGACAATGACGGGCTATACGTTCGAGGGTTGGAGCCTCGACGGAGACACCGTAATAAGCAAGGATACACAGGTAGTTGCGCTCTATTCCGAAGAGGGAATTGCGGTAGACGGACTCGTGATAGACGGCGAGGCAAAAACAGATGCCCGCTACGGAAAGCTCTATACTGCAATCGCTGAGGATACGCGCGACGGCAAGCAGTTCAGATATTGGATGAAAGACCAAAAGTGCGTAAGCTTTAACAAGACGTACAGCTTCTACGCATGGGGCGCTGCGGAAATCGCTCCGATGTACGGAGATGAGGAAGTTGAAAAGCTCCCGAGCGCAGTGCTCGATAAGAACGGAAACGGATATATGCTTGAATATGACGTCCCCGAAGGCTTCACAAAGGTAGAAGCGGGAATAATCTTCGGCGGAAGCTCCTCAATAACGGTTGACAGGTGCTATTCAAAGGCAGTTTCGAGAAGAGACTCCTCGCACGGTCAGTTCACGGCACAGCCGTCCGGAAACGGTACGGAGACATACGCACGCGGATACGTGATTTATATGAGCGGGGCGGATTACCGCATAATTTATTCTGATTGATTCCCCATGTAAAACAGAGGCATGGAAGCAGACACTTCCCTGCCATTGCTGACCAAAAAAGAAGTATGGAAAGGAGAAATTATGAAGAAGAAATTCTCAAGACCGCTTAGCTTTTTGCTCGTGCTTGTGATGGTGATATCACTTATGCCGACAATCGCATTTGCGACAGACGACGTTGTCGTCGAGTTCACAGATGAGTCGATGAGCGACCCATATAAGCTGACTCCCGATAAGTGGTCGAATCTCCGCGACTTTGAGGTCGTGGTAGATGAATCGACAAAAGGCGCGGGTTCGCGTCTCACACCAAACCGAATCTCCGAGTTTGGGGATAAAAAGGTTCTTCAGGTAGAGACTCGTGCGGGAAGCAACAGAACATGGGTTAACGCCGTAAATAAAGGCGAACCGTACGGAGCGGTGTTTACGATTAAAGCATCCATACCGTCTGCCGGCTGGTACGGGGTAAAGCTCCACGGCGGTGTTTCGCAGTACGGAAGCGATTACTATGTATATGTAAACGACCAATATGCGGGTTTCTACAGCTTCCACACGACGGACACAAGCGCATTTTGCCTTGCAGGCGAGGAGAAGGAACTTAACACACTTTACCTGACACCCGACGCGGACGGTAAGGTAAAGATAAAGTTCTGCGTGGAAAAGGCTCATTATGACGGCGCGCGGTTATATCTGTATAAGCTTACGCTGTCTCCCAAGAACGGAGATGTAGCCGTTGCAGGAATAGAGAGCACAATTCCGAGCAGGATAGAAATAGGAGAAAGCGTTGATGTAAGCGCATATGCAAAGATGTCCGACGGAAGCCGTGTGCACTCTAACGGACTAAAGGTTGACGCATCGGCAGATGCAGACAACACGATAAGTATGTCCGTGAAGAGCGGGAATGCCGTGAGCATCAAGGGCAGTAACGACGATGGCACATTCACAGGCAAAATCAGCGCGGACGCCGAGGGAAGAGCGGTTATAACCGTAAATGCAAAGGTGAACGGAACTCTGCACTCAAAGGATTATCCGATAGAGGTAGCAAGCGTTGCCGAGCCTAAGCGTACGGAGATAGAGATGACGCGCGATACCGTGGTATTCGCAGATAAAACCGCACCGTCGGACGCGTGGCAGATTATTGGATTTGAGCTCGTTCTTGACAAGACGACAAAGACCGCTGCCCGCGCGACGGGCGTAACCGTGCCGACCGAAAACGGCGTTTTGAAGCCTATTCAGATTCAGACGCGCTCGGGATCATACTCGGTATGGTACAAGGAACGCGAAGGAAGCGACAGCAGGCGTAACAATATGTTTACGATAAGAAAGGAAATCGCTGCCGCAGGGTACTACAAAGTGTCCTTCACCGGATTTAAATGGTACGCGGGTTCGGACTATGCAGTATACATAAACGGACAATACGCAGGTGACTACAACTGCTATGACGCAGATGCGACGAGCATGAGGCTCGGCGAAGAAAAATATCTCAATACGATGTATCTGCCGAAAGGTTATGCCGAAATATCGTTCCGCTCCTCAAAGGCGCATTATGACACGCCAAACTTACTGCCATACAAATTGGTCTTCGACCCTGTCGATATCAGCACGGTTGAAGCACAAGACGCAGAAACCGAAATCCCCTCGCTCTTTGACAGAGCAGAGGTAAACGCAACCGCAAGAGTGAAGATGAACGACGGAACAATCCGCCACTTCGGACTTGCCGACAACGCATCTGCAGATGCGGGCAACACAGTAAGCATAACAAGCGAAGATACGGGCATATTTGAAGTAAAGAACATAGAATATGCAAAACCCGAGACGGGAGACGTTATTAACTATACAATATCCGCTCACCGTTCGGGGACGGCCAATCTAAAGATAGAGGCCTCATAAACGGAACGGCATACTCTCTTATAAACAGTATAACGGTAGCGGAAACACCGAAGCTTTCCGAAGTAAACTTGAGCTTTGATAAGAACCCCCTGCCCGTAAGCCGAAAGGCGCAGACAAGCCTTGGGCTTAAGATGACAAACGGCGATGCTTATACAGGCGAGTACAGTGCAGTATATGAAAGCCTTAATCCCGACAAGGCAGCAGTCGACGCATCAAGCGGAGAGATAACGGCGTTAGCCGAGGGAACCGCCGAGATTAAGGCGACCGTAACAGTCAACGGAATAGTGAAAACGGGAATCGGGACGATTACCGTCTCCGAAAGACCGTATCTTAAGGAATTAAAGCTCAATGCGCCGACGGCAAATGCGCTTATCGGCGTACCCGTTGAAATCACTCCCGAGGGAATCGGAAGCGACAATGAAACGGTGGATTTGAGCGGATACAACTTAAGCTATGGAAGCTCAAATGAAGAAGTTGCAACAGTCGACGGCGCGGGAAATGTAACTGCGCTGAGTGCTGGTGTGGCTGTAATAACGGTTTCTGCGGTAAACGAGAAAAACGAAAACTTAAGCGACACTCTCGTGCTTACCGTGCTCGACGGAATACCGACGGTTGAGGTTGACTTCACAAAAACCGTTACAAAGGACAAATTCAAACAGCCCGACGAAACGCCGGGATATAAGATACTGACTGAAAAGGGCAACGGAAACAACTATTTCAGAAAATATACATATCCGGATACAAAGAGAACGCTTCTGCATGTTTCCACACGCGCCACCGGAAATGCCATGTGGCCGCAAACGGAAGAATTAAGTACAACGCTTGCGATTTCGGTTGAAATTCCGTTTGAGAGCAATTACCGGATTGCTCTGCGCGGGGGCATGTGGTACGCGGGAGGTATGTATTCCGTATTCGTGGACGGAAAGTATGTGGGAGACCACAACTTCTATTCAAAATCCACAACATTGTCCGAGAGCGATTTTGTATCATTAAACCCGATGCACCTCACGGCGGGCGAACACGAGATAGTTTTCCGTGTGCGCAAGGCATTTTATAACAACCCCTATGCACTTCTCGATACTCTTAAATTCACACCGACCGACAAATCCGTCGGGATTTCCGAAATAGAAGCCGAAATACCGACAAAGCTTGCAGTCGGCGAGGTAATAGAAAGAACCGTCCGCGTAAAGACGGAGGACGGAAGCAATTACCACTTCGGAGTAACAAACACGGGCGCTGTCGACACCGAGAATACAATCTCGCTCAACTTGAGCGGAAGCGGAGCAAGAGTGAGCGATTTCGGAAAATATGTAATCGGAGAAACGGGCGAATACCCGCTGACGATAACTGCCGAAAGCGCGGGAACGGCTGTGCTTGAATTTAAGGCAAAAGCAGACGGAAAAGAGATAACAAGAACCGTTCAGATACAGATAGAAGACGACCCGCTTACAGAGGTCAGCGTAAGAATGGAGGCCGAAGAGCTCTTCAGGAACGACTCCACACGCCTTATCGTAACGCCGAAGCTCAGAAGCGGACGCGAGATATCGCAGGAGTCCGTAACGGTGGCGATTGAGTCCGAAACGCCGGATATAATAACCGTAGACGGTGATATCCTTACCGCATTAGCCGTAGGACACGGCAGAGTAAAGGCAACGGTAACCTTCAACGGCAATTCAAAGATAGGATACGTTGATGTGGAGGTACTTGCCGACAGCATGACGAGCATAGATGCCACAGCGGGCGGAAGCAAGCATATAAGGCTTACCGATACAGAGAACGACACAGTTCCGCTGTTCGTTTCGGCATTTGATAATCTCGGACGTGAGCTTGACACGGCAAATGCGGAAATCTATGCCGAAGCGATTACACCCGAATACGCGAAGATAAGCACGTCAAACATAATAACACCGGTTTCCGTCGGTGATGCGAGATTCAGAGTAACGGTCGAGCTCGGCGGAAGAATACGTACTTCCGAGTTCACGCTCCCCGTAGTAAAGGGCAAGAGCAAAGCAACATACATGACCGCGGAGAAAGCGGCTGCCGCACGTGAAAATATGAGCCTTGACTGGGCAAAGCCGAGCATTAAGAGCCAATATTTAAACGAAGCGGACAAATATGTCGGAAACATCGACAAGCTCTATGATTTGATACCGTCCGAGGGTATTCCGCGGAGTATGACGATAGGTGCTGAGGGCGATCCGGAAATGTATCTGTGCCGCTACTGCGGAACGGATATCCGTGCGGAGTACGGCTCATATGCGTGGATGCACGCGGCACTCTCCCGTCCGTGGAAGGTGCAGTGCCCCGACTGTAAGCGTGTTTTCCCGACAAACGACTTCGGAAGCTTCTATAAGCTCGGACTCAACGAGTACGGCGAATTTGACCGTATGCGCGCGCTTGAAGCGCACGCAAAGCTGTTCGGCGATTTAAGCGCACCCGAGGGAAGCGACGCATACTACGGTTACGGCAAAGGCTATCTTAAAAATGACCTTTATCCTGACGTCGCATCGGTAACGACCTTAAACGGAGGAAAGGGTCTCCGCGCGGGCGAAAGTGCGGCCACATGGGGCGTAGACGACAGCATGGGCTACGTTCCGAAGGACGAAAACGGAAACCCGTATAAATACTCAAACGGCGTAACGGAGAGACATCTGTACATAGCAGAATATCTCCACAGCGGAATTTGGAACAAACGCAGCACAAACGGCGGAACAATATATGAAGCAATACTTCGCTGCTCGTATGCGTACTTCTACACAGGCGAAAAGAACTACGGCCGCGTTGCGGCGATACTCCTTGACCGCGTTGCCGATTTCTACAAGGATTATGACATATCCATTTACGGAAACGACGTCTGGAACTCCGACGGCGGTTCAAACAAGGGAAAGGCAATCGGAAGAATTTGGGAGACAGGCGTGGCAAAAACACTTGCTGCCTCCTATGATATGGTATTTGATATGTATGAAGACGAATATGTTCTGAATTACATTCAGAATAAGTCGGCAAACATAAAGATGCGCCATGCAAAGAATACACCTTCCCAGATACGCACAAACATTGAGGACGGAATACTCCGTCCGGCGCTCGACGCACTTGTAAACTGCTCAATCGCAGGTAACTTCGGATATCCGCAGACAACAAACGCAGTTGCGGCGGTAGTCCTCGATACAATGCCCGAGACGAAGGAATGGCTTGATTATCTCTTCGCCCCCGGCTGGTCGACCGCGGCGCCTTGCCTCGGCGGAGGAATTGAGGAATACCTCACCGACCAGATAGACCATGACGGACACGGCAACGAAGGCTCGTTCTACAACGTGGCATGGCACACAACATTAAGGCAAATAGCGGAAGTGCTTGAAAACTATGACGGTTACGCCGCCGCAGATTTCTACGCTATCCCGAAATTTGTAAAGATGTTCTATTCGTTTGTTCCGATGATGAGTTCCGGATATACTCCGCAGATAGGCGATACGGCGACTACGGCGTCTAAAACGCACTGGGTTGACGCGGCGCAGGCAAAGGACGGCTTCCGCAAGCTCGGAGACCCGATATTTGCTCAAATACTCTATGAGCTTAACGGAAACAGCGAAAAGGGCCTGCATTATGACGTAACAGTTGAAAACCCCGAACGTCTCGAAAGAGAAGTAAAGGCGGTAATCGACACATACGGAACGCTCAAGCCCAAGTCCGAACTCATGTCCGGCTTTGGATTTGCAGCGCTCAGAAATGGAGAAAACTATTCGCGAAGCAATGCCACAACGGCAAAAAACACACTGCGTGATACATGGATGTACTTCGGTACAAACGACGGACACGCGCACCGCGATACGCTCAATATAGGAATGACAGCGTTCGGACTCAACATTATGCCTGACCTCGGATACCCCGAGACAACGGGAACACAGCCGAACAGACTCCAGTGGGTAAGCACCACGCTTTCGCACAACACTGTTACGGTAAACGAGAAACAGCAGAATGTGAACGCCGAAGTCCGCGGAAAGGTTAAGCACTTTGACGACGACGGAACAGTCGGAGTTTTGGACGTATCCGCACCGTATGTATACAAGGAAACGGATGAATACCGCAGAAGCCTTGTAACGGTCAAAGTTGACGACGAAAACTCTTACACGGTGGACTTCTTCCGAGTAAAGGGCGGAGACAAGCACCTGTACAGCGTTCATGCCTCGTCAAATGAAATAGCCGAAACGGACGGACTCAACCTCGTACCGCAGACGGATTCCGCAGGAAACTATGTCGGTTCGTACGCGGGAGCAGATGTCCCCTACGGAAAAGACCCGAACTCGCCCGAAGCATGGAACTATGAGACGGTTTATCCGCGCGGATACACATGGCTTGACCACGTAGACCGCGACAACAACCCGGGCGACAGCTTCGCGGTGGACTTTGCGATACGCGACTTCAACCGCGCAATCAAGGACGGAACGGGAATACACCTCCGTATGACGATGGTCGGAGCCGAGACAAGCGGGGTCAATACGTCCGTTGCGATAACAAACGGCTATCCGCCGAAGGTCGCAGGAAACAAGAACATTGATAAATTAAAATACGTCCTCGTAAAGAATGAGGGCACAGAACTCGACAGCCTGTTCACCGCGGTATATGAACCGTACAGAAATAACCGCTACATTGCGAATATAGAAGAAGTTCCGATGACGGTATCCGAGGGAAGCGAACAGGCAGCAGACCGCACACGCGCCGTAAAGGTAACACAGACATCGGGACGTGTGGACTACATCGTCTATGCGACAAACAACGCGGTAAAATACAGAGTAGACAATAAGTTCGATTTCCGCGGGTTTGCGGGAGTTTATTCGCTCGGAGCAAACGGAACGAACATATACTCGTATGTAAACGACGGCGATGTAATCGGCGAGCAGACATCGGCAAATTCGGCAGTTGAGGGAACAGTGCATGATTTCACACAGGAAAACACGGCTGAGAACTCGATAACGATTGCGCCGACAGGAAGCGTAAGCGATGAAGAACTCGCAAGCCTTGCGGGAAAGGTAGCAGTTATAGATAACGGCGAAAACTCCCGCGATGCGGCTTACAGAATCAAGAGCGCAGAGCGC